>CABUVB010000001.1 GCA_902494815.1 uncultured Collinsella sp.
AGCACCCGCAAGGTCGGGCTCGTCGCCGAGGAGCTCGGCGTCTCCTCGCTGTCCAGCTCCGAGGTGTCGGCGCTGTGCGCCGGGCTGGACGAGGAGGCCGAGGCGTTCAGGACCCGGCCGATCGAGGGCGAGCACCCCTACGTGTGGCTCGACGCGACCTACATGAAGTGCAGGACCGGCGGGCGCTACGCGAGCGTCGCGCTCGTCACGGCGATCGGCATGTCGTCCTCCGGGCACAAGGAGTTCCTCGGCTGCGCCTGCTTCGACAGCGAGAGCGAGGCCGCCTGGTCCGAGTTCCTCGGCTCCCTCAGGGACAGGGGCCTGCGCGGCGTGAGGCTCGCGGTGTCCGACGCCCACGCGGGGCTCGTCGCCGCCGTCTCCAGGGTCCTGCCGGGCTGCTCCTGGCAGCGGTGCCTGACGCACCTCCAGCGCGACATCAGGGGCCACATCCACAGCCTCGCCGGCCAGGCGCTCGCCGCCGACCTGGTCCGGGCGTGCGCGGGGCAGGCCGACGCCGACGTCGCCCGCGCGGCGTGGGACCTGGCGGCGCCCAGGGTGCGCGCCCTCTCCCGCGCGGCCGGCGACGTCTTCGAGGGCGCGAGGGAGGACGCGCTCGCCTTCATGTCCTTCCCCCGCGAGCACTGGCAGAAGATCAGGACGAACAACGTGCAGGAGCGCGCGAACCGCGAGATCAAGAGGAGGTACCGCTCGGTGCAGTCGTTCCCCTCCGAGGCGTCCATGATGCGGCTCGTGTGCGCGGTGCTCGCCGGAGAGGAGGGCAGGTGGGCCGCCCACCGGGTCGCCGCGCCCGAGTCGGCCGCCCGCGCGTCCGCCCCGGCCCCGGCTCCGGAACCGCTCGAGGGCGAGAGGCTCGAGGCGGTCAGGCTGGCCGCGCACGAGGTCATAAGGGAGGTCCTTGACCGCCACGGCGTGGCGGAATAGCCTTAGGCGCAAGGGGCGCTGACGCGGCCCTCCCTCTTACACCACAAAAATTCGCGCCATCGCGCACGGCGCGCTCCAATGCTGAATACTCCCAAAAATGTACGTCGGGACATGACCCACCTGAGCAAAAGCGCTCAAGTTCGGTGTTCGGGGACGCCAACCGGTCCGCAATGCATGCAAGTCACAGCTCCGGCAACCGTTGAACGGGCAAAACCTACCGTTCACCCCATGGTTGTTAGGTGAACGTTCACCTTTTGAGTCGTAATGGATTAGTATGGTGAACGTTCACCTAGAGGATGACGAGCGTATTGTGCGCCCGCTCCGCAAACAAAGGGGTTGTTTGATGAAAAACTTCATGGACGATCAGGATTTCCTGCTGAGCACCAAGACCGGCGAGGAGCTGTTCCACAACTTTGCCGAGGGCATGCCCATCGTCGACTATCACTGCCACATTTCTCCTAAGGAGATTTGGGAGGACAAGCGTTTCGAGAACATCACCGAGGTTTGGCTGGGCGGCGACCACTACAAGTGGCGCCTGATGCGTGCCAACGGCGTCGACGAGCGTTTTATCACTGGCGACGCCCCTGCTCGCGAGAAGTTCCAAAAGTGGGCCGAGACCCTGGGTCGCTGCGTTGGCAACCCCGTCTTTGAGTGGAGCCACCTGGAGCTTAAGCGCTACTTTGGCTACGAGGGCGTCCTCAACGGCAAGACTGCCCAGGAGGTCTGGGACCTTGCCAACGCCAAGCTCGCCGAGGCCAGTTTCACCTGCCGCAACCTGATCAAGCAGTCCAACGTCCGCATGATCTGCACTACCGACGACCCCGCCGACAGCTTTGAGTGGCACAAGAAGATTGCCGCCGACGACAGCTTTGACGTTCAGGTCGTTCCCGCCATGCGCCCCGATGCCGCTTTGCGCATCGAGCGCGGCCAGGAGTTTGCCGACTACTGCAAGCACCTTTCCGAGGTTGCCGGCGTCGAGGTCAGCGACTTTGAGGGCATGAAGGCTGCCATTTCCAAGCGCTACGACGTTGCTCACGAGCTGGGCTGCCGCGCCTCCGACCACGCACTCGACTACGTTATGTACGTCCCGGCTACCGCCGACGAGATCGAGGCTATCTTTGCCAAGGGTCTGGCTGCCGAGCCGCTTACCGAGGAAGAGGTCCTCAAGTACAAGACTGCCTTTATGCAGTTCGTTGCCGGCGAGTATGTCCGTCTGGGCTGGGCCATGCAGCTGCACTTTGGCTGCAAGCGCGACAACAACCGCGCCATGTTTGCCAAGCTCGGTCCCGATACCGGCTACGATTGCATCTCCAACTACACGCCGTCCGACCAGCTTGCCGATTTCCTCAACTCCATTCAGGAGACCTGCGGCCTGCCCAAGACCATTCTGTACAGCCTGAACCCCATCGATAACACCATGATCGATACCGTCATGGGCTGCTTCCAGGAGGCTCCGACCGCCGGTAAGATCCAGAACGGCTCCGCCTGGTGGTTCAACGACAACGAGGTCGGCATGCGCGAGCAACTCACGGCTCTGGCTAACGAGGGCGTCCTGGGCAACTTTGTGGGCATGCTTACCGACTCCCGCTCTTTCCTGTCCTATCCGCGCCACGAGTACTTCCGTCGCGTGCTGTGCAGCGTGATCGGCGAGTGGGTCGAGCAGGGCAAGTACCCGGCCGACATGGAGCTGCTGGGCAGTATCGTGCGCGACATCAGCTACAACAATGCGGTCCGCTACTTTGGCTTTGACCTGGACACCGACGAGGCCTAAGCCCGCATCGAATCACATCGAACCCTGGGCGCCGTTGCCACACGCGGAGCCCCGTTTTGCTTGCACGCTAACAAACATCTAAGGAGACACATAGATGGAGAACATCAGCTACGATGCGCTCGAGAAGATCGGCTACAAGGGCTATTTGCTGCCCAAGGATGCTCCCGAGAAGGTTCTGCAGTTTGGCGAGGGCAATTTCCTGCGCGCCTTCGTCGACCGTTTCTTTGACATGGGCAACGAGGCCACCGGCTGGAACGGCAAGGTCGTCATGGTGCAGCCCATCAACGGTGCCTTTGGCTTTGCCGACGGTATCAATGCCCAGGACGACCTGTACACCGTGCTGGTGCGCGGCAAGGAGAACGGCAACACGGTTGACGAGTCCCGCGTGATCAGCGCCTGCAGCCGCTGCCTTAACCCGTATCGTGAGGACGACTACCGCGCCATGATGGAGGTCGCCGTCTCCGACGACCTAGAGATCATCGTCTCCAACACCACCGAGGCCGGTATCGCCTATGACCCGTCCTGCAAGGCCGACGACATGCCACCTGCGAGCTTCCCCGCCAAGCTTGCCCAGGTGCTCCACACCCGCTGGGCTGCCGGTAAGCCGGGCGTCATCGTCCTCGCCTGCGAGCTCATCGATCACAACGGCGAGGAGTTGCTGCGCATCATGAACCAGTATGTGAGCGACTGGGGCTGGGAGGACGAGTTTGCGCAGTGGATGGCCAACGACTGCACCGTCTGCACCACGCTCGTCGACACCATCGTGCCGGGCCGTATCCGCGACGCATCCGAGGCCGCCGCGGTGGCTGAGCGTCTGGGCTACGAGGATCCCTTCCTGGCCGTGCGCGAGCCCTTCCAGATGTGGGGCATCCAGGGCGACGAGTCGCTTGCCGAGAAGCTTCCCTTTGTGAAGGCTGGTCTTCCGGGTGTCTTTGTGACTCCCGACGTCACCCCGTACAAAAAGCGCAAGGTCCGCATCCTCAACGGTGCCCATACCGCCTTTGTTCCGGGCTCTTGGGTTGCCGGCTTTGATATCGTGCGCGACTGCATGCATGACGAGACCGTTCGCGGCTTCATGAACACCATGCTCTACGACGAGGTCATTCCGACGCTTGCCGCCGACTTGGATGTCGAGGACTGCAAGGCCTTTGCCGCCGCCGTCGAAAACCGCTTCGACAACCCGTTTATTGATCATGCGCTGCTCTCCATCTGCCTCAACTCCACGGCTAAGTGGCGCGCTCGTGACCTGCCCACGCTCAAGGACTACGTTGCCGAGACCGGCAACCTGCCCAAGTGTCTGGCGACGAGCCTCGCTACGCTCATCTCCTTCTACACGCAGGAGCTCGTGTCCCGCGAGGGCGACGGCCTGCACCTGCGTCGCTCCGACGGCACCGAGTACACCGCTCAGGACGACGCCTTCGTGCTCGACTTCTACGCCGCCCATGCCGGCACCGACGATGCCCAGCTGGTGCACGATGTGCTCACCAACGAGCAAATGTGGGGCGAGGACCTTACGCAGATCGCAGGTCTTGAGGAGTTTGTCGTCAGCGCGCTCGCCGTCGTGCGTGCCGAGGGCGCCAAGCAGGCCTTCGCCAACGCTCAGGCGTAAATTTCCGGCGCGGACGCGGGTGCGGGACGGCGTGCCCGCGCCTCGACTTCTGCTCAACCTGTAGGGTTAGGACCATTTGCAATGAACACTATCCAGATTAATCCGGCCGATAACGTGATTGTCGCGCTGTCGCCGCTTGCCAAGGGCACCGCCGTCGCGGTTCCCGGGGTGGGCGAGGTCGTGGCCGCGGAGGATATTCCGCAGGGTCATAAGATGGCCGTGCGCTCGATTGCCGCAGGGGAGGACGTCATCAAGTACGGCTTGCCCATCGGACACGTGACGGGCGATGTCCAGCCCGGTCAGTGGCTCCACACGCACAATGTGAAGACCAACCTTTCGGGCGAGGTCGAGTATACCTACAACCCCACACATCCGGTCGTGGATCCCGTTGAGCCCGAGACCTTTATGGGGTTCCGCCGCGCCGACGGTCGTGCCGCGACGCGTAATGAGCTATGGATCATCCCCACGGTCGGCTGTGTCAACGAAGTCGCCCGTGCCATGTGTGAGCAGGCCCAGGATCTGGTCGATGGCTCGCTGGAGGGTGTTTACTACTTCCCGCATCCCTTTGGCTGCTCGCAGACCGGCGCCGACCATGCCCAGACGCGTCGTCTGCTGGTGGCGCTCTCGCGTCATCCTAATGCGGCCGGCGTGCTATTCCTGTCGCTCGGTTGCGAGAACTGCACGCATCAGCAGGTGCTCGACGAGCTCGGTGACTTCGACCACGAGCGCGTCCGCTTCCTCACCTGCCAGGACGTCGCCGACGAGCAGATCGAGGGGCACAAGATTCTGTCCGAGCTGGCTGACCTGGCCAAGCAAGCAAAGCGTGAGCCCATTCCGGCCTCCGAGCTGGTCATTGGTCTTAAGTGTGGCGGCTCTGACGGCCTTTCGGGCATTACCGCCAACCCCACGATCGGTCGCGTGAGCGATATGGTCGTCGCCCGCGGCGGCACGTCGGTGCTTACCGAGGTGCCCGAGATGTTTGGCGCGGAGAGCATCCTGCTTGACCGTTGCGAGAACGAGCAGGTCTTTAACGCTGCCTCCGACATGCTCAATGGCTTTAAGGACTACTTTATTAGCCATGGCGAGGTGGTCTACGAGAACCCGAGTCCCGGTAACAAGGACGGCGGTATTACCACGCTCGAGGACAAGAGTTGCGGCTGCGTGCAGAAGGGTGGCTCTGCACCCATCGTCGACGTGCTGCCGTATGCCGGTCAGGTCACCAAGCATGGCCTGAACATGCTGTGCGGCCCGGGCAACGACATGGTATCCACCACGGCGTTGACGGCTGCTGGCTGCCACGTGATTCTGTTCTCGACTGGACGCGGCACGCCGTTTGGCGCGCCGGCGCCTACGCTCAAGGTGTTCACCAATCAGCGTCTGTGCGACCACAAGGCCAACTGGATGGACTTTAACGCCGGCGTGATTGCCACGGGTGAGCGCACGCTCGACGAGGCCGCCCGCGATTTGTACCAGCTGGTGCTACAGACGGCGAGCGGTAAGCTCACGAGTGCCGAGCGCCGTGGCTGTCACGAGATCAGTATCTGGAAGGACGGCGTCTGCTTGTAGCAGCAAGTGCGCCCAAACATAGCGCTATGTCGTCTGCCCCGTTGGGAGTGATCCCGGCGGGGCTTTTTCGCTTCGTGGTTAAGTGAATATGTTGGAAAATCTGATAAACGTTCACCTATCTCATGGCTGTCCAGCATGGCACCCTTACCAGCAGAAAATAGGTGTGAGGATCTCAATTGTGTCCGTTCGGCGGTAAAAATCGACCGTTCGGGGATAATATGCAAGTGAACGTTCACCTGTCATAAGCAATCGCGCATAATCTAACTAAACGTTCACCCTGAACGCTGGGCAGACAGATGTCAGTGTGGACTCCAATGTCTTGCTGCAAGACAATCGAGAAAAGAGAGGGAGCTCGATGACTAATAAGATCGGAAAAAAGCGTAAGATCACATTCTGGACGCGCTTGGGCTTTGGTATGGGCGGTATGCTCAATTCCGGTGCCCTGACCTTTACGCACAGCTACATGGTGCTGTTCCTGTCCACGGAGTGTGGCCTGTCCGCAGGCGAGGCTGCACTGATCAGCTCGTTTGCCATCTATGTCAACGCTATTCTTTGCCCGCTGATGGGCTTTGTGGCCGATAACTTCTATGCCACCAAGATTGGCCGCATCTTTGGTCGTCGTCGTTTCTGGATCTTGCTGGCCATCCCGATGATGATCGCCGAGCCGCTCATCTTCGTGGCTACGCCGTTTGGCTTCCCGTACTACTTTGTGCTGTACCTGATCTACAACGTCGCGTATACGTTCTGCACCGCCAACCTGTCGCCGCTTACCATCGAGATGACCGACGACTTCAAGGAGCGTACGTACCTCACCGGCTACAAGCATCTCTTTGGTAACGCCGCCGGCTTCCTGATGGCTGCACTTGTGGGCTTCGGCTTTGGCACCTTCGGCGAGACCAACCCGTTCAGCTACTTCATCATCGCTACGATCAACGCTTCGGTCATGGCAATCTCGCTGCTTTGTGTGTACCTGTCCACGTGGGAGCACACCCCCGAGGAGGTCGCTCAGGAGAAGATCGAGAGCGTCGGCGAGGGTATCAAGAAGTTCTTCATCGACGTAATCTCCACCTTCCGCAACAAGTCCTTCCGCAAGGTCCTGTACGCACAGGTCTCCACGAAGCTCGCTGCTGCCTGCTGGTCTGCCTGCCTGTCCTTCTTCATCGTCTACTGCCTGCAGATTCCTAAGTCCTACGAGTCCGTGATGGAGATGCCTGGCAAGGTCGTCGCTATCGTCTGCACCGCCATCTGGGTCGCTCTCATGGCCAAGAAGGGCTTCCACAAGTCTTGGTACCTCGCAAATGTCGGTTGCGCTGCGTGCATCATCGCCTACAACTACTTCGCCTTTGGTCAGATCAATGGCACCTCCACGGTCGCCATCGCCATGATCGCCTACCCCATCATCTTCGCCATCTGGAAGTTCTTCTACGTCGGCTTCCAGTACCTGCCCGATGTTCTGCTCAACTACATCCCCGATGTCGATGAGCTCATCACCCTGCGTCGTCGCGAGGGCATCTACAGCTCCGCTCAGCAGCTCTGCCAGCAGATCGCCCAGGCTATCGCCGTCAACGTGTGGGCTATCGTCCTTGCTGCCTCCGGCTTCATTCAGACCGCCGGCAATAGCGACGCCGTGACCCAGCCCGCTACCGTGCCTCTGTATATCTGCGGCTACATGATCATCGGCTGCGCCGGCTTCTTCCTGCTTGCGGCCGTCCTTGCCCGCGGCATCAAGATCGACAAGGAGCAGTGCGACGTCCTTTGCGACGAGATTCACCGAGTCAAGGAGGGTGGCAAGATGGCCGACGTCAAGCCCGAGGTCAAGGCGCTTTGCGAGGAGCTCTCCGGCTTTAAGTACGAGGACTGCTTTGCCCACAACAACGTTGGCTTCCAGGACGGTAGCGTAACTCCCGCCGAGTAAGGCCGACATATCGTCCAAATCACAGGGCCGTGCCACCGGAATTCCGCCGGCAGGCACGGCCCTTTTTCAACAGCGTACAATTTGCCTTTAGAGCATCTTTTTGAGGGAGAAACCCATGGAGACGAACGTTATCTGGCGCAACGCGCGCGCGGCGGTTATCGAGCTTGACGACGGCGGTTACTTTACCTGCGCCGATACGTGGGAGATCTTTGTCAACGACGAGCCCGCCGGTACCACGAATACGGTCGAGACCTATGTCGACGGCCTGACCCCCGGCAAGCGCAACCTGGTTCGTTTTGTTTGTGGCGAGCGTGAGCTGAGCGTAGGTGTCACCACGCCGGCTGAGCCCTTTACCATCAACGTTCGCGACTGTGGCGCCAAGGGCGATGCCGAGCATGATGACACCACCAACATCCAGGCTGCCATCATGGCCTGCCCCAAGGGTGGCCGCGTGCTGATCCCCGCCGGTAGTTATCGCATCAAGTCTCTCTTTCTTAAGAGCAATATCAACATCGAGCTCGCCGAGGGAGCGGTGCTGCTGGCCCGCCACGATCGTGCCTCGCTTGCCTACATTCCGGGCACGGTCACGGGCAACGAGGGTGCCGGGTATGCCGGCACCGATATGCTGCCCCTGGGCCGCTGGGAGGGCGAGAGCTTCTCGACCTACTGCTCTACCTTTACGGGTCTGAGCGTGCACGACGTGTGCATCTATGGTCGCGGCGCGATCGACGGTCAGACTGATTTTGCCGAGGACAACTGGTGGAACAAGGACTTTAAGAACATCTTTCGCCCGGAGGAGGGCCGTGAGGTCGCCCGCCCGCGCATGATCTTCCTATCCGAGTGTGAGAACGTGAGCTTGGCCGGCTTCACCGTGCGCAATAGCCCGGCGTGGAACATCCACCCCATCCTGTGCGAGCACGTCGATGCGCTCTGCCTGTCCATCGAGGGTCCCAAGAACTCCCACAACACCGACGGCTTCGATCCTGAGAGCTGCGGCTTTGTCCGCATCTTGGGCTGCCAGTTCTCGGTGGGCGACGACTGCATCGCCATCAAGAGCGGCAAGCTGGGTATTGAGCCCGAGCTTCGTCCCGCCACGCACGACGTGCTGATCTCTCACTGCTACATGCACGATGGTCACGGCGCCGTGGTCCTGGGTTCAGAGGCTGCCGGCGGCATCAAGGACCTTACCGTGAGCAAGTGCCTCTTTGAGCGCACCGACCGCGGCCTGCGCGTCAAGACCCGCCGCGGGCGCGGCAAGGATGCCGTCAACGAGGGCATTACCTTTGAGCACATTCGCATGGATGAGGTGCTCACGCCCTTCGTGGTCAACTCCTTCTACTTCTGCGACAAGGACGGCAAGACCGATTACGTGCAGTCTCGCGAGACGCTACCTGTCGACGACCGCACGCCCGGCTTTGGTGCCACGACGTTTTGCGATATCGAGGCCACCAACTGCCATGCTGCCGCGGCCTATATCACGGGTCTGCCCGAGAGCAAGGTGACGCGTCTGACGTTCCAAGACGTTCACGTGACCTTTGCCGACGATGCCGAGCCCTTTGTCCCGGCCATGGCCTGCGGCGTTGAGCCCATGGTGCGTCAGGGCATCATTGCGCAAAACGTCAAGGTGCTCGACCTGCAAAATGTGGTGATCGAGGGCCAGGACGGCGAGGAGCTGCAGCTCCAGAACGTCGACAAGGTTGTCCGTTCCTAACTCGGGTTGATGACCAGGGCTGCATTGTCGGATAAATCGGCAATGCAGCCCTTGTGCGATACGGCCGTGTGCGCTGCGCTACGCATCATGGTGAAAGGGAATACATGCTCAATAAAACGATTCCTGTCGGGGTCGATGGCTCGTCTGCCACGATTACGTCTTATGTTTTTGCCCCGACCGAAGATGCTTATGCTTTAAAACCGCTGCCTGCAGTTGTGGTCGTGCCAGGAGGCGGCTACGATCACGTTTCGCCGCGCGAAGGCGAGCCGGTAGCGCTCCGTTTGTTGGCGATGGGCTACCAAGCGTTTGTGCTGAACTACTCGGTTGCTCCGGCTGTCTATCCGCTGGCATTGCAAGAACTCGCGCGGGCGGTCGATACCGTCCGAGGCCATGCGGCAGAGTACTGTGTCGATCCTGATCGGATTACGGTCATGGGTTTTTCGGCCGGTGGGCATCTAGTTGGCATGCTCGGGGCGCTTTGGGACCAACCCTGGCTTGCAGAGTCGATTGCGGCATCTCCTGAGTCGATTCGGCCTGACGCACTTTGCTTGGGCTATCCGGTCGTAAGCTCGGGGGCCTATGCTCATCGTGGTTCATTTGAACACCTAACGGGTGCCGATGGCGCTTTGGCTCAAAAGTTGTCGATCGAGAATATGGTGGGCGAGGGCTTCCCCCGTACGTTCTTGTGGCATACCGCCGAGGATGCATCGGTACCAGTTCAAAATAGCCTCCTTCTTGCGCAGGCTCTTGCCGACCACGGGATTGGCTTTAGCCTACATGTCTTTCCGCATGGAAAGCATGGGGCATCGCTCGCCACGGCCCTAACGGCATTTAAGGGCTGCGCCGAGCATATTCAGCCACAAGTTCAGGGCTGGCCTGAACAGTTCGCTTCCTGGGAGCGTGATGGACGATGAGCGAAAGTATCTATACGCTGCGCGTTTCGAGGGCTGCGGCAGGAGCGTATCCAACGATTTCCGATGCCTTGGCGGCAGCCGATCAGCTCTATCCGGATGCCGAGCAACCGGTGATGATTCGCGTCGATCCGGGCGAGTATCGCGAGCGGGTCGAGATTCATCGCTCGCATGTGACGATTGAGGGAGAGACGGCCGACAGCGTGCGTATCGTGGGCAGCCTGGGTGCCAAGATGCCTTCGGAGGACGGCTCGGGCGTGGACGGCACGCTCGGCACGTTTAGGACCTATACCGTTTTGGTCGATGCCGACGACGTACGGCTCGAGAACCTCACGATCGAAAACGATGCGGGCGATGGGCGCGAGGTCGGTCAGGCGATTGCCCTGTATGCCGATGGCGACCGTCTGGTTGTCGATGCCTGCTGCATTAAGGGGCACCAGGACACACTGTTTTTGGGTCCGCTGCCGCCGCATGAGGCCAAACCGGGCGGGTTTATAGGACCCAAACAGTATGCGCCGCGCCGGGTGGGGCGCCAGTATTTTCGACGTTGCCGGATCGAGGGCGATGTCGACTTTATCTTTGGCGGCACGCGTGCCTACTTTGAGGGGTGCGAGATTCGCTCGCTCAATCGCGATATGGATGTCAACGGGTATGTAACGGCAGCCTCCACGCCTAAAGGCGAGCCGTACGGATTTGTGTTCCACGGCTGTTCGTTTACAGCTCCGGATGGCGTGGCGCCGGATTCGGTCTACCTGGGTCGTCCTTGGCGCGAATGGGCGCAAACTGTGCTGATCGATTGCTGGCTGGGGCGACATATCAAGCGCGAAGGCTGGTGGGATTGGAATAAGCCGGCGGCGCACAGCTGCGCGCAGTATGCTGGCGCAATCCTGCATGGGCCGGCGGGTGATACTACCGACTGGGTGCCGTGGGCAAATAAACTCGATGTGATGGCTGCCGCCGGGTACGCTCGCGAGCAGGTGCTTGCCGGTGGGGATGGCTGGGATCCCGAGGGCGGCGACGGTGATGCGGTTGAGACGGCTGGGCTATCTGCCAATGGCCGCACCGTGCACATCGAGACGTACTGCGAAGACGAGCCTGCGCTGCGTGCCCGGCTGAAGCGCGAGGGACGTTCGGCTGCTTTTACGGGCAAGACTCCTGCAGATTTTGAGGCGTGGAAGATTGCGACCAGGACTCGTCTGTACGATGTTTTGGGCCTTTCGCTTATGGACCGCGTCCCGATTGAGATTCGTGAGCTCAGCCGCGTGCGGGTTGCCGGCGGCATCGTGCGCACCCATGCGATGCTGCAGGTGGAGCGCGACGTTTGGATGCCGTTCTACCTGCTCGAGCCGCAGTCGCCTAAGCTCGATGCGTGCGGCCGCAAGTGTTGCTATATCTGCCCGCATGGCCATCAGGGAGCGGGTGCTGCAAGCGTAGCCGGTGTTGCGGGCGTGCCGGCGGTCGATGATGCCGTGCGTAAGTTCAATTACGACTACGGTCTGCGTTTGGCACGCATGGGTTACGTGACCGTCTGCCCCGACGCACGCGGTTGGGGATACCGTCGTGACTGGAAGGGCCAGGGCGATGACGAGAACAGCTTTCTGCGCGGCACGTGCCTAAACCAGGCGCGCATGGCCGAGCCGCTGGGACTTACCGTTGCGGGTCTCAACGCCTGGGATAACATGCGTCTGATCGATTACCTAGAGGCGCGCGGCGACATTGCCATGGACGACCTGGGCTGTTTTGGCTTTTCGGGCGGCGGATACATGACGCTGTATCTGGCGGCGCTCGACCCACGCGTATGCAAGACGTTTGTCTCGGGCTACCTGTACGGTGTCGATGATTCGCTGCTGCACCTCAACGGCAATTGCAGCTGCAACTACACACCCGGACTTTGGCGCTTGCTCGACATGGGCGATATTGCCTCGCTTATTGCGCCACGCCCGCTGTTGGTGCAGAGCTGCGAAGAGGATCATCTGAACGGTTCGCGCGGGCTGAAAAATGTTGACGAGCAGCTCGAGATCGTGCGCGATGCCTACAAGTTACTGGGTCGCAGAGATGGCCTGCGGCACGAGGTGTGTCCGGGTGAACACCATCTGGGCGTGACACATCTTGCCGAGGATATCGAATGGCTCGATTCGCACGTTGCGGAATGCGCCCGTGCATAGCCCCTCGGCATGCTGCGAATAAACGGTACGTTCCTGTATGACCGCCGATGGGCGGATGAGGAGAAGATTATGGAAACGAAGAGTTTGAGTGAATCGACCATTTGCTGCTTTGGCGACTCAACGACCTGGGGCGACAACGGCTGCGGTGGGGGAGGCAACGACATCTCGTGGACCTCGCATTTGGGCGCGTTGCTGGGAGGCGCGGTCGTCGAGAACTTTGGCATCAAGGGTTCGCGTATCGCCATCAAGGCCGACCGTACCGATTCGTTTGTCGAGCGCCTTGACGGTATCGACGATGCGGCCGATATCTACATCGTCTTTGGCGGCGTCAACGACTTTAGCCGCAACGTGCCGCTTGGAGAGCTCGGCAGCACGGACGTGCATGAGTTCTATGGTGCACTCGATTACCTGATCCGTACCATCACGGCGCGCTCGCCTCGGGCAAAGCTCGTGTTTATGACGCCGTGCAAGACGAGCGGCAAGCACGAGAAGGATATCCCGGCAAGCGACGAGCTCAACCACCTGGGGTTGACGCAGGTCGCCTACGTGCGAGCGATGCTCGAGGTCTGCGACCGCTACTCCGTGCCGGTGATTGACCTGTATGCGCAAAGCGGTATCAGCCCGTTTTTGCCGGAGCACCGCGAGCTCTATATGCCGGACGGTCTGCATTACAGTCCTGCCGGCTATGAGCGCCTGGCGCATCGCATCGCCGCGGGTCTCACCGCCGTTTGCCGCTAAAAGTCTGCCGTTCGCGAGGAATATAGGGTTAACGTTCACCCTATATTCCTCGTTCGCGTTACACTAGGGGTAACGTTCACCTATCGTTTATGTCAGAGGGGACAGCAATGGGTTGCAATCAAATCCTGGACCGTTATATCGAGCAGTTGATCGAAACCTCTACGCCGCAGGCGCCGGCTTGGAATATCGAAAAGATTCGCGCCGGCAAGGAGAACACCTGGAACTATATTGACGGCTGCATGATCAAGGCGCTCATCGAACTGTACGAGATCACGGGTGAGCAGCGCTACCTGACTTTCGCCGATGACTACATCGATTTCTTTGTCCAGGACGACGGTACCATAAAGCATTACAACCCCGAGGAGTACAACCTCGATAACGTCAATGCGGGCAAGACCCTCTACAAGCTCTATGACCTGGTGGGCAAGCCCAAGTACCGTGCCGCCATGGACACCATCTACCGCCAGCTCGAGACCCAGCCGCGCACCAAAGAAGGCGTGTTCTGGCACAAGGCCGTCTATCCCAACCAGATTTGGCTCGATGGCATGTACATGGCGCAGCCGTTCTACATGCAGTACGAGCTGAGCTTCCACAACCGTCGTGCCTGCTCGGACAGCTTCCATATGTTCCAGGTCGTGCATGACCTGATGCGCAACCCCCTCAACGGTCTGTACTATCACGCTTACGACGCGAGCCGCAAACAGTTCTGGTGCGACCCGGTCACCGGCCTTTCGGCTAACTTCTGGCTGCGCGCCGAGGGCTGGTTTGCCATGGCGCTCATCGACACCTGGGAGCTTATGCCGCCTTCGATGTCGGCCGAGAAGGACGAGATCCGCAAGATGTTCCACGATCTGATCGACGCCATGCTGCCGTATCAGGACGAGAAGACCGGCATGTGGCACCAGGTTATCAACCTGCCCAATATCGCCCCCAACTACCTGGAGGAGTCGGGCAGCGCCATCTTTGCCAACGCCATCATGAAGGGCGTGCGTCTGGGCGTGCTGGGCGAGCGTTACTACCAGTACGGCCGTCGCGCCTTCGACGGCATCTGCGAGACCTGCCTGTCCGAGTATGACGGGCAGCTGGCGCTCGACAACATCTGCCTGGTTGCGGGCTTGGGAAACACCGCGCACCGCGAGGGCACGTTTGATTACTACATGAGCGAGCCCGTGGTCAAAAATGATGCAAAGGGTGTGGCGCCGCTGGTGCTTGCCTATATCGAGACCATGCATCACGACAAGCTGGCCGGTAAGCGCGATCCGCTCGCCCCCTCGGGCGTGTGCTCCATCGAGGACCCGTTTGGCGGATACACCCCGGGCATCAACGCTCATAAGGGATGTGAATAACGTGGGGGCTATTACTCCGGGCGTACGTTTGCACGACCTTCCGCAGGGGACCGTCGAGGAACGCATTCGCATGGCGGGAGAGCTGCGCTTTTCGTGCATTCAACTGCCGAGCAAGGTGCTCTACGCATCGATGGGGATCGATCGAGGCGGCCTGACCCACGAGCTTGCCGACCATTTGCGTGCGGTGCTCGACGAGGCGGGCGTTTCGGTCACCGTGCTCGGCTGTTATAAGAATCTGGCGACGCCCGATCGCCAACAGCTCATGGATAACTTTGCCGAGTACGAGGCATGCTTGAACTTTGCCCAGATGCTCGGCGGATGCCCGGTTGGCACCGAGACCGGTCGCCCCAATGCACAGAACCGCGTTGCTGACGACCGCATGACCGATGAGGCACTCGATGCGTTTGCAGACGGGCTTGCACACGTCTGCGATCGGGCCGAGGCCGTGGGTGGGCAAATTTTGATCGAGCCTGGTTGGAACGAAACGGTCAACACGCCGGATCGCTGCCGTGAGGTGCTAGAGCGCGTCTCGAGTCCGTCGCTCGGCGTGATCTATGACCCGGTATCACTGCTGCACCCCAGTGTTGTTGACGAAGCGCAGGAAATCACCGCGCGCATGCTCTACTTATGCGGCAGTAAGATCCGCGCGCTGCACGCCAAGGATTTTGAGGTCGTTGATAACGAGGACGAAGCCGGTTGGTGCGACGGTACGGGTTCGCGCCTGGTGTGTCATGGCGTGGGCGAGACGGGACGATATGACTTTGAGCCCGTGGTGGCCTGGGCGGCTGCCGCCTGCCCTGGGATTCCCTGCGTGGTCGAGAACAGCGTGCCGGCGACGGCGGCTGACTGCCTGGCGACACTCGAGCACATGTCCGCTCGCTGCGGGGCTTCGCATCGCGAGTTATAGCATTGGCTTTTGCCGTGTCGGCAGATTGAGATTACCTGTATGGGGGCGGCGGTGAAGGGTCTTTATCGTCGCCCCATTGGATTGCATTAAAAAGGGGAGTTGCGTGGCTATCCACATTGTCGAAGAGGCGAATCGTTGCCTGGGTTGTAAAAGGGCGTTCTGCCAGATTAAGGGCTGCCCGGTTCAGACGCCTATTCCACAGGTCATTGACCTGTTCAAACAGCGTCGTCTAGAAGAGGCGGGCGAGCTACTGTTCCAGAACAATCCCATGAGCGCGGTCTGCTCCATGGTTTGCAACCATTCGGGCCAGTGCGAGGGCGCGTGCATCCAGGGCCGCAAGGGCGCGCCGGTGCATTTCTCGAGCATCGAGAACTATATCTCCACGGCATATTTGGATCGTAAGGAGTGGAAGCCCGCACCGTCGTGCGGTAAACAGATTGCTGTGGTCGGTTCCGGTCCCGCTGGTATTACCGTGGCCATTAAGATGGCCCAGCTGGGCTGTGCCGTCACGGTATTTGAGCAGCGGCCCGAGATCGGCGGTGTGCTGGAGTACGGTATCCCCGAGTTCCGCCTGCCCCGTGCGCTCGTGCAAAAGTATCGCCACGTGATGTGCTCGCTTGGCGTGCGCGTGCGCCCCTCGACCACCATCGGTGGCGCGCTGCATATCGACGACCTGCTGCGCGACGGCTACGATGCGGTCTTTGTCGGTACTGGTACCTGGCGAGCTCGAAAGCTGGGTATTCCCGGCGAGTCGCGCGGCAACGTGCTGTTTGGTATCGATTATCTGGTCGATCCCACGAGCGTGGCAATCGGGCAGAACGTGGCGGTTATCGGCGCCGGCAATGTGGCCATGGATGTTGCCCGCACGGCGCTGCGTTCGGGTGCTCGCAAGGTCACTGTGTATGCACGCTCGCGCCATATCTCGGCCATCGACGACGAGGTCGAGCTGACCGAGCTTGACGGTGCCGAGATTGTGCGCGGCAAGGCGATCTGCGCCATCGATGATAACGGTCCGGTGTTCGAGACGGCTATCTTTGACGAGGACAACAATGTGGTGGGCTACGAGGAAGAGCTCGACCATGCGTCTGCCGACACAGTTGTGATTGCGGCTTCGCAGGTGCCCAAGGACAAGCTTGTGCTTACGACGGGCGGTCTGGAGACCGACCATCGCGGCCTTCTTTCGGTCGATGAATGCGGTATGACCACCGTGCCTGGCGTCTTTGCCGCCGGCGACGTGGTTAACGGCCCGCTCACCGTGGTTCATGCCGTGGCAGGCGCCAAGCTCGCCGTCGAAGGCATGACTGCCTATTTGGGTCTCTAACATATCCCATCCATTAGTTGCGGTGAAATACGGACTGTTTTGGCTGTCAAAAGCCTCGATTGCTCCGTATTTCACCGCAACTTTTTGGGGTTGAGCAGAGGCTGGAGGAACGCGCACGGTCGGGTGCTGCGCGGTTGCTGGTACAATAGGTACGTCAGCAACTGCCGCCGAGCGGCTCAAATGAAAGGAACCCTGTATGGAGTCCTCCGCCTACCCGATGCTCTTTAGCCCGATCAAGGTCGGTACGACCGAGGTCAAGAACCGCGTCTTTATGCCGCCGGTGTCCACGAACCTGGCCGATCATGGCTATGTGACCGACGACTTGGTCGATCATTACCGTGCCCGTGCCAAGGGCGGCGTCGGCCTGATCATCACCGAGGTCGTGACGGTCGAGCCTACCTATACCTATCTGCCGGGTGACATGTGCTGCTACGACGACACGTTTATCCCTGGCTGGGAAAAGCTCGCCGCGGCCGTCCACGAGTATGGCTGCAAGATCATGCCGCAGCTCTTTCACCCCGCCTACATGGCCTTTAACATTCCGGGCACGCCGCGCCTGATCGCTCCGTCCTTCGTGGGACCGTCCTATGCCCGTGAGGCACCGCGTCCTATCACGGTCGACGAGATTCACGAGCTCACGCATCAGTTTGGCGACGCTGCCGTGCGTATGCAGAAGGCCGGTGTCGATGGCGTCGAGGTCCATGCGGCGCACGCCCACGGCATGCTCGGCGGTTTCTTGACCCCGCTCTATAACAAGCGTACCGATGAGTACGGCGGCTCGCTCGACGCCCGCATGCGTTTCCTGCTCGAAGTCATCGCCGAGATTCGCGAGCGCTGCGGCAAGGACTTTATCATCGACGTCCGCATCTCGGGCGATGAGTACACCGATGGCGGCCTGACCCTCAACGACATGATCTACGTCTCGCGTCGCCTGGAGAAGGCCGGCGTCGACATGATTCATGTGTCGGGCGGCACCACCATCAAGCGCGGTTCCGCGATTCCCGCCGCCGGTACCCAGCAGGCCTCGCATGCCGCCTGCTCGCGCGAGATCAAAAAGCACGTCAACATTCCCGTTGCCACCGTCGGACGCATTAACGAGGCTTGGATCGCCGAGGAGCTGATCGAGGACGGTGCCGCCGACATCTGCATGATGGGCCGCGCCAATCTGTGTGATGCCGAGTTCTGCAACAAGGCCGCTGCCGGCAACGCCGACGACATCCGCCCCTGCATTGGCTGCCTGCGCTGCCTGAACGGCATTATGTTTGGCAAACGCATCTCCTGCACCGTTAATCCGGACGTGGAGCGCGACGAGGCCGGCTACGAGCCTGCCGCCGAGGCTAAGAACGTGCTGGTTGTGGGCGCTGGTCCTGCGGGCATGGAGGCAGCCTACATTGCTGCCAAGCGCGGCCACAACGTAGTGCTCGTGGATAAGCAGGACGAGCCGGGTGGCGAGATGCGCATCGCGGCCGTTCCGCCGGCAAAGCAGGAACTCACCCGCGTGATCAAGTATCAGTACCGTCGCCTGGCCGAGGTCGGCGTGAAGTGCGTATTTGGCACCGAGCTTACTGCCGAGGACATTCAGCGTGACTACGCCGGCTACGAGGTCGTCCTGGCCTATGGCGCCGAGCCCATCGCCCCGGCCTTCATGCAGGGATTTAAGCAGGTCATGACGGCTGACGACCTGTTGGGCGGCAAGGCTTTCCCGGGCAAGAAGATTGTCATCGTGGGCGGCGGCACCGTCGGTTGCGAGACGGCCGACTACCTGGCCCCGTTGGTCAACGATCTGTCGCCGGCCAATCGCGACGTCACCGTCATCGAGATGACCAAGACGCTCGCCGCCAACGAGGGCGGCGCCGGTCGCGCGGTGCTCATCACGCGCATGCTTTCCAAGGGCGTTCACGTGCTGACCGAGGCCAAGGTAACCGAGATTACCGAGGACACCATCAGCTACGAAAAAGATGGCGAGATCCACACTATCGCCGATGCCGATACGCTGGTGCTTGCCATGGGCTATCGTCCCAATACCAAGCTGGCCGACGACCTTGCCGCTGCCGGCGTTGCCACCCACGTGCTGGGCGATGCCAACAAGTGCGGTAACATCCGCGATGCCATCGGCGATGGCTACAAGGTTGCCTGCGAGCTCTAGTCAACCCCTTGGCGCATGTGGGGCCTATCCCCACGGCGTCAGTCGGTAGATAGCAAAAAGCGGCGGTCGTCCCGTACGTGGGACGACCGCCGCTTGCGTCGGCAGCAATGAACCGTGCGATTAGAGCCCCAGGATCTCCTTGACCTTGGCGATGATAGCCTCGTCGGTGGCGTTGGCAAAGAAGTACTCCTGGAAGTGCTCGCCGGCAAGTGCGCCCTTTACCAGGTCCTGATCGATCTCGCCCAGGACGTCGACGAGCGGGCGCATGGTCACAGCGCGCACGCCGTCGAGGATCTTCTTGTTGCGCTGCTCGGGCTCAACGCGCTCGGCGGGGTAGCCGTTTCCCGAACCAAAGCCAAAGAGCTTCTCGAAGGTGTACTCAAGGTTGAGCTCCTGGCCCCAGCCGTTCTTGAGGGCGAAGGGCATGGCGACGGCGTTGCCATCGTTGACCTGGGCAAAGGTGTAGGCGTCGAGCGGGTCGGCAACATGGCCGCACAGCACGCCGGGGAAGGAGTTGCAGGCGAGCATGGCGCCCTCGCCGGTGCCACAGCCGGTCACGACGTAGTCGGCAGCGCCGGAGTTCAGCAGCACGGCGGCAAGGATGCCGTTCTGCACGTAGGTGAGGGGCTTGGAATCGGCGTCGGCATACATGCCATAGTTAAAGACGGTGTGGCCCATGGGCTCGACAACCTTCTTAAGGGCAGCCTCAATCATAGGGTTCTTGGAGTTCTGAGAGTTCTCATTGATCAGAGCGATTTTCATGATAGGTAACCTTCCACTATTTTCTAAATTAATGGTTCGTTATGTTGCATGGCATCTCCAACAGAGAAGCCGCTCTGCGGGCGGTGGACGATAAGGTCTGTCGCGAGTTCCGCACGAGCCGAAGAGCACTTAATGTGCTCTTCGTGCGAGTCAGGACTGTTCGAGCAGCAGACCTTATCGTCCACCGCCTCGCCCAGACGTCTTACTGCGGCTGCTTTCCAATGTATGCGAGGATGCCGCCGTCGACGTAGAGGATGTGGCCGTTGACGAAGTTCGACGCGTCGGAAGCCAGGAACACGGCGGGGCCCTTCAGGTCCTCGGGCGTGCCCCAACGGGCGGCCGGCGTCTTGGCAATGATGAACTGGTCAAACGGGTGGCGGCTGCCGTCGGGCTGCGTCTCGCGCAGCGGCGCGGTCTGCGGCGTGGCGATGTAGCCGGGCCCAATGCCGTTGCACTGGATATTGGCCTCGCCAAACTCGGAGCAGATGTTCTTGGTGAGCATCTTGAGTCCGCCCTTGGCCGCGGCATAGCCGGCGATGGTCTCGCGGCCCAGCTCGCTCATCATCGAGCAGATGTTGATGATCTTGCCGTGGCCCTTGGCGATCATGCCGGGCAGGCAGGCCTTGGACACGATAAACGGTGCGTTGAGGTCAATATCGACGACGCGGCGGAAGTCCTCGGCGCTCATGTCGAGCATCGGGGTACGCTGGATGACGCCAGCGTTGTTGACCAGGATATCGGGCGTGGTGCCAAAGTCGGCCTCAATCTTGGCGATGAGCTCGGCGACGACGGCCTCGTCGGTGACATCGGCAACATAGCCGTGAGCGTCAAAGCCCAGCTCGCGGTAGTGCTTCTCGGCCTCGGCTACCTTGTCGGCGTGACGTGCGTTAAAGGCGATCTTGGCGCCAGCCTCTCCGAGCGCCTCGGCGATGGCCATGCCAATGCCATAGGTGGCGCCGGTTACCAGTGCGACCTTGCCGTCCAGACGGAAGCTGTCCATAAGATCAGACATAGCGATCCTTTCAAAAGAAACGTTCATCTATATAAGTCTTGCTTTTCATGCAAGGTCAGTATAGGTGAAGCGGCGTAATAGCCACCCCTTATTTCCTAAAATCAGGTGAACGTTCACTTTTAAAAGGCGAACGGCAGTCTTGTCCTTGCCGCGCGGACGTTTATTCGCTCTGTTCCTGCGTGCCCTCTGCGATCATGTTGCGGTTGTACACCAGATGCAGGTACATCGCGTCGTGCGCTGCGGTGGGATTGCGCGCGGCGATGGCGTCGGCCACGCCACGGTGGGTGCGGATGGTTTCCTCAACCAGCTTTTTGCCGGTCACGTCAATAAACAGGGGGACAGACGCCTTGAGCACACCCATCAGGCGGGGGACAACGAGGTTGCCGCAGCTTTCGGCAATTGCGATATGAAACGCGGTGTCGGCGGCGGAATAGTCTTCGTCCCGCGCGGCCAAGCGCTCGGACTCGTCGCAAAGTTCTTTGATGCAGATGATTTGATCGTCGGTCGCGTGCTCTGCGGCCATGCTGGCCATCTGCGGCTCGATCATAAAGCGCACTTCGAGCAGGTCGCGTGCCAGGCGCCTCTTGTCATCGATAAAGGTAAAGCCCAGCGGATCGTCGGCAACGCCGGGGTTTGATGCCACATAGGTGCCCGAGCCCTGTTTGATGCGCACGATGTTGCGCGACTGCAGCAGCTTCATGGCTTCGCGCACCGTGCTTCTGCCGGCGCCCAGGCGCTCGACGAGCACGGCCTCCTTGGGCAGGCGGTCGCCTTGCTCAAGATGTTCATCCAGGATCAGTTGAATGATTTTCTCCGAAATCTGCTCGGGGAGTCCCAATTCGGCTCGTGCCACGCTTCACCTCATATCAAAAGAATTCATCAGAGCTATTCTAGCCCATTCAGCAGAAGCCGCGGCGGTTCACTCCGACAATGAGGGGGCTGGAAGTAGCCATTTACCGTCAAAAAGACCGTTCAGCAAATACATCAGATGTATTTCGAACAAAATTCAATTTGAAACATCAGACCTATTGAAAACACGCTATAGTCTAAGCCGAATTCAAAAGGTCTGATGAATTGGAGGAAAGATGTCAGACCCAACGTTTATGGCTGATCCCACCAGGCTGGTCATCGCCGCCATCGTGGGCATCGCGCTGCTGCTTGCGCTCATCATCAAGTTCAAGCTGCACCCCGTGCTGTCGATGATGGTCTCGGCGCTCGTGATCGGTATCGGTGCCGGCATGCCGCTCGACATGGTGGCGGACACCGTCACCAAGGGTGTGGGCACCACGCTGCAAAACATCGCCCTGCTCATTGGCCTGGGATCGATGTTTGGCCAGATTTTGGAGGAGAGCGGCGGCGCCAAGAAGATCGCCCAGACCTTCATTGACACCTTTGGCCAGGGCCACTCCAGCTGGGCGCTGGGCATCACCGGTTTGGTCATCGGCACCACGGTGTTCTTTGAGGCCGGCGTGGTCGTTTTGATCCCGCTTGCCTTTAGCGTGGCATCGCAGACCAAAAAGCCGACGCTCTACTACGGCATCGCGCTGCTCGCGGGACTTGCCGCTGGCTATGCGTTCGTGCCGCCATCGGCCGGGTCGGTTTTGGTCGCCGGCACGCTCGGTGTCGACCTGGGCACCATGATTCTCGTCGGTATCCCTACCGCCTTCATCGCTATGGCGATCGCCGGCGTTATCTGGGGCCGCAACGTGGGCGGTCGCATCTTTACCGATGTTCCGGAGCACTTTACCTCTGCCGAGGGCGCGAGCGACGAAAAGGAGCTTCCCTCCTTTGGCATGGTGCTTGCCATCGTGCTCACGCTGCTTTGTCTGATTTTGCTGGGCACGTTGTCCTCTTATATCCCCATGCCCGCTGAGCTCGCCTCGATTCTCGCCTTCCTGGGCAAGCCGTTCGTCGCTTTGACGCTCGCCACGCTCGTCGCGATGTATCTGCTGGGCGCGCGCCGCGGCTACTCCGGCGCTGAGCTCAAAGCCCTGCTCGACCGCTCTCTTAAACCCGTCGGCATGATCTTGCTGGTCATTGCCTGCGGCGGTGTGATCCGCTGGATGCTGCAGGACTGCGGCCTGGGCCAGGTTATCGGCCCTATGCTCGAGGCCTCACCGCTGCCTTTGGTGGTCGTTGCCTTTTTGATTGCCGTCATGGTGCGTGCCTCTGTCGGCAGCTCCATCGTCGCTATGACCATGGCATCGGGCATTATGGCCGCCATGCCTGCGGTTGCCGGAGCCTCAGTGCTCATGCGTGCCGCTATCTGTCTTGCTATCTGCGGCGGTGCCACGGCCCTCTCGCACGTCAACGATGCCGGTTTTTGGATGTGCTCCTCGTTCCTGGAGATTGATGAGAAGACAACCCTCAAGTCCTGGACCGTTATGGAGACGCTCATCGGCCTTTCGGGTCTTGCCTGCGCCCTGGTGATCTCGTTCTTCGCCTAGTTCGCGTAGCTAAGCATCTTCCGCCGAGTGCATCGCTCGGTACCCATTTACACCTGATTCATTAACCAACGATTGGTACAACCGTTCAAATCAAAAGAGGAGAGCATCATGGACGAGAAGACCAAGGTACAGATTCAGCAGGAGGCAGCCGACCTGGTTGCCAAGCTGCAGCCGCGCTCCGGCAAGTTTCGCACCATCAGCCCCGAGATGGACCCGCTGCGCCTGGGCTCTGGCTGGTCCATCGAGGACCTGGACAAGCCGCAGGTCATTATCGAGTCGACGTTTGGCGACTCGCACCCGGGTTCTGCCGGCCTGTTTGAGCTGGTCGAGGGGGTCCGTGTCGGCGTTGCCGAGGCTGGCGGTCACGGTGCCCGTTACTTCTGCACCGATATCTGCGACGGCGAGGCCCAGGGCCACGATGGCATCAACTACTCGCTGCCCAGCCGCGACATGATCGCCAACATGATCGAGATCCATGCCAAGGCCACCCCGTTCGACGCCGGCGTCTTTGTCGCCAGCTGCGATAAGGGCCTGCCTGCGAACCTCATGGCCATGGGCCGCATCAACATCCCCTCCATCGTCGTTACCGGCGGTGTCATGGATGCCGGTCCTGACCTGCTGACCCTGGAGCAGCTCGGCGCGATTTCTGCCCGCTACGAGCGCGGCGAGATCTCTCGCGAGGAGCTCGAGTTTGCCAAGCACAACGCATGCCCCAGCTGCGGCGCCTGCTCCTTTATGGGCACCGCGTCGACCATGCAGGTTACCGCCGAGGCCCTGGGCCTTATGCTCCCCGGCACGGCCTTGTTGCCCGCAACCAGCTCCGATCTGCGTGAGTTTGCGCGCGAGGCCGGCCGTCAGTCCGTGTGGCTCTCCGAGCACAACCTGTGTCCGCGTGACATCGTGACCAAGGAGTCCTTCGAGAACCTCATCATGGTCCACGGCGCCATTTCGGGTTCCACCAACTCGCTGCTGCATATTCCTGCTATCGCCCGCGAGTTTGGCATCGAGATGTCCGCCGACGACTTCGATCGCCTGCACCGTGGCGCCCACTACCTGCTCAACGTCCGTCCCGCAGGCGAGTGGCCGGCGCAGTTCTTCTACTATGCGGGTGGCGTGCCGCGCATCATGGAGGAGATCAAGTCGATGCTTCACCTCGATGTCATGACCGTCACCGGCAAGACCCTCGGCGAAAACCTCGAGGACCTTAAGAACAACGGCTACTACGAGAAGTGCGGCCGCTACTTGGAGAAGTGGAACCTCAAGCGCGAAGACATTATTCGCCCGTTTGACCAGGCTTTTGGTACCGACGGCTCTATCGCCATCCTCCACGGCAACCTTGCCCCCGAGGGCGCCGTCGTCAAACACACGGTTGTTCCGCGCGAGATGTTCCAGGCCACGCTTAAGGCTCGCCCGTTCGATTGTGAGGAGGACGCTATCCACGCCGTCCTGACGCACGAGGTCAAGCCCGGTGACGCCGTTATCATTCGCTACGAGGGTCCCAAGGGCTCCGGCATGCCCGAGATGTTCTACACCACCGAGGCTATCGCCAGCGACCCCGAGTTGGGCGCGAGCATTGCCCTGATCACTGACGGCCGCTTCTCCGGCGCCTCCAAGGGTCCGGCTATCGGTCACGTTTCGCCCGAGGCTGCCGTGGGCGGTCCGATTGCCCTGATCGAGGAGGGCGACCTTATCCAGATCAACATCCCCGAGCGCTCGCTGTCTATTGTGGGCATCGCCGGCAAGGAGATGGAGCCGGCCGAGATCGATGCCGTCCTGGCCGAGCGCCGAGCCGCTTGGAAGCCCAAGGCTAATCGCTATACCTCCGGCACGCTCAAGTTCTTTACCGAGCATGCAGTTTCCGCCATTCAGGGTGGCTACATGGAGTAGCGCACGTACGCATCGAATATCTCCTCTCATAGATGCGCGGCACAAAGAGCCCCGAGCCACGTCACCGGGGCGCGTTGTTCAGCGCCGCCGGGGCGCTCCACTCAAACGACAAGAGACGTCTTACGCAAGCGCCCGCGTCCGTGGATAAAACCACGGGCGTGGGCGCTTCACTTTATTCCCAGCCCTTCCACACGTCAGGCTCGTAGCCAACGGTTGCCTGGCGGCCGTTGCGAACGATGGGCTCACGAAGAATCTGCTGGTTATCGAGCACCTTTTCGAACTTCTGGTCGGCAGCAAGATACTGTACGAGCGCAACCGTGTCGGCATCTTTCGCCTTTGGATCGATCACAGCGTCGATCCCGCCGACGGCGCGCGCCACGCTTTCGAGCTCGCCTTTGCTCATCCCCTTTTCCTTCAAGTCGATGAACTGGAACTTCACACGACGTTCCTTGAAATAGCGCTGCGCCTTCTTAGTATCGAAGCTTTTCTTCGTGCCGAATATCTGGATGTTCATACGTACCGCCTTCGCTCAATTCTCGTCCGTCCATGATACGACAAGGGAGCCGAGCAAAAACAGAGCAGGCGGAGATGGAGGAGGACGGCGACCGACCGTCGGCAAGAGTCGGCCGGATCGGACTGGCGCCCAGCGCGCGCCGGCGACACGCTCGCAGCTGCACACATAGCCGATGTACAAGCTCGCCGCGGCGTTCCCTCGCCCCGCGGTGTGGCGATAGAGAAGCACGCCACCCGTCAACGATGGCGCCTCGGTGAAGAAAATCAACGTCTGGGTTACATCCCTTGAAAGGGGCGAAGACGGCTGCTAGAATACCTCCCCGCTATGAAGGATTTGACCAAAGCATACATCGCAATTCGGCGGCCCCTGGTATACGGGGCCTCTCCTGTTGTTCCCCAAGTGCGCTCTGAGCAGCCGCTTTCTTCCTGTCGTATCTGATGCACGCATAGCACGTGCATGTTATTTCGCCCGTGGGCCGGCGCGCCTTCGGCGAAGAATCGAATAGATACGAAGGAAGCTTATGTCTGATAATTGTACGGTCGCGCCCGCCAATGGGCGCATTACCGGTACCCAGATCCGCATCGTCGCGGTCGTCGTCCTGGGTGCCTTCTTGGCGCTACTGAACCAAACGGTGATGTCGCCTGCGCTGCCGGTCATCATGTCCGATTTCGCCATCGATGCCTCGACTGCCCAGTGGATCATGTCCATATACCCGCTGGTGAGCGGCATCATGGTCCCCGTTTCGGCGTTCCTTATCGACAAGTTCAGCACCCGCGCGCTATTCTTCGGGGCGACGCTGGTGTTCGCGCTGGGCACGCTGCTGTGCGCCGCAGCCCCTGATTTCCTGTTCCTCATCATCGGTCGCGTGTTGCAAGCGGCGGGCTCAGGCGTGCTCATGCCGCTTGTCTCGGTGGTTCCCATGCTGGTGTTCCCCGTCGAGAAACGAGGAACGGCTATGGGCATGGCGGGCATCGTCATGTCGGCGGGTCCCGCGGTCGGCCCCGTCGTAGGCGGTGCGGTGATCGACACGTACGGCTGGCGCACCATGATCGGCGCCATCGTCCCCCTCGCAATTCTCGTGCTGGTGCTGGGCGTGTTCATGCTGAAAAACGTGGGCGAGCTGAAGAACCCCAAGCTCGACCTGCCCTCGGTCGTCCTCTCCACCATCGCCTTCGGCGGACTTCTCTACGGGTTCTCGAGCGCCTCGTCGATGGGTTGGGGCAACCCCGTGGTGCTCGGCTCGATCGTCGCGGGTGTCGTGTGCTTGGTGCTGTTCGTCGTACGCCAGGGCAAAATCGAGGACCCGCTGCTTCAACTGGGCACGCTCAAGACGCGCGATTTCCGCGTGGCCGCCATCATCGTCACGCTCATCAACGCCGCATGCCTGGTCACCAACACGCTGTTGCCGTTGCTGCTGCAAACCTCGCTTGGCGCTTCGGCCTTCGAAACCGGCATGGCCATGCTTCCCGCCGCGGCGGTGGGCATCATCATCAGCCCTATCTCCGGCGTGGTGTTCGACAAGTTCGGTCCGCGTGCCATCTCGATCGTCGGCCTGGCCCTCATGACCGGCGCCCTGTTCCTGCTCTCGCTTTCGACGGTAAACACGCCCATCTTGGTGGTTGCGCTGTTCTGCATGCTGCAGTCCGCCGGCCAGTCGCTCGCGAACATGCCGGTGAACACATGGGGTGTCAATGCCTTGAAAAATGACATGATCGCCCACGGCAACGCCATCGCGAACACCGGCCGCCAGGTCGCCGGCGGTTTGTGCACGGCGCTCATCATCACGGTCATGACAAGCGTCACCGCGTCGGCCGGCGTCGATGCGAGCATCCAAGTAGCCACCGCCGTGGGCGCGGGCGTCGCTTACAAGGTGTGCGCGGCAATCGGCCTCGTTTCCCTTATCTGCGCCATATTCAGCGTGCGCACCAAGAAAACCGCACCGAAAACGAAGGAGGCATAAGCGATGTCCGAGATTCTGTCCGAGCGCATCCCGCTCGAGCTCGAGGGGACGCCCGTTTCGAGCATCATGATTGAAGAGCCGTTCACCTGCACGCAGGATTGCACGATTTCCGACGTGGTGCGCATGCTCGCCGAAAACGAGGTGAGCAGCATGCCCGTAATCGATGAGCGCAACCAGGTGGTCGGGTTCATCTCCGACGGCGATGTCATGGGAGCCATCGCGCAGCATCGCGCTCACACCATCTTCACGGGCGGCGACGCGTCCATGCTGTACTTCGACGATCAGAGCCTTGAGCAGCGCATCGAAGACCTGAAGGATCGCTGCGTCATGGATTTCGCGACGCGCCAGGTAGTGTGTGCCCGTCCCGAGCAGAGCATCGCCCGCGTCGCCGCGCTGCTGGCGAAGAAGAAGTTCAAGAAGCTTCCTGTGGTTGATGACGAGGGCAAACTCGTGGGGGTCATCCGCCGCTCCGCCATCACCAAATACATCTTCGGCATCCTTTTCCAATAGGGGCAGGTCGCACTTGAGGCGAACATCTCGAGGCATCGAGCCAGCAACTGGACCAGACAACCTTGACACGCACGCGCTTTCCCTCGATGCTTCGGTAAGGGGAGCTGCGAAAATCGCAGCACGGGTGATCGGCGCCGCGCCCCCGAAGGCAAAAGCGAACACGGGAGCGATACGATGGGAAAAGTCCTGGACGAAGATTTGGTTTATGAGATTCTCTCCGTCGTGGCAGAGATTCCGGCGGGATGCGTCGCCTCGTACGGTCAGATAGCGCGCCTCATCGGCAGGGAGAAAAACTCTCGCCTGGTCGGAGCGGTGCTGAGCGAGGCGGATCGCTACGGCGATTATCCCTGCCACCGCGTCGTCAACCACGCGGGACGCCTCGCGCCAAACTTCCCCGACCAGCGAGCACTACTGACGGAGGAAGGAGTCGCCTTCCGAGACAACGGCCGCGTCGACATGAAAAAGCACCAGTGGAACGAGTAGCCAGGCAGCGTAGCGTCGAAAGGAGCGACGCCACGGGGAACGACCTGCGCCCCGCCGCCGGACAACCTATGGCAAAGTGACACGTCCCACAAAGAGCGGCGCACCAGTACGAGACACGACCGCGACGTAAAAAGACCCTATGATACTCGTAAGCATCTATCTGATTGCCCGCCTCGAGGTACCCAAAGAACGAGAGATGCCGAAACCCCTAGACAAAGAAAAAGGTCGGGAGCTTTTATGCTTCCGACCTGAAGTTTCATGGTCGCGGGGGGCGGATTTGAACCACCGACCTTCGGGTTATGAGGTCGCTACGACGTTGTTTCATTCAGACATTTCGACCCAAATTGAAGTCAATATAACTCCAGGTCATTTGATGTTTTCATAGATTTACGAAAGAAAAGTACGCGGAATAATTCGACCCAAATTCGACCCACAACGAGCTTGAAAGCGGTCAGGCGGAGCATTACCCTTGGGGTGTGACCCCACGCAGGGCCCACCACCAAGGGTAATGCCCACCCGCCCCAGCCCTTTGCGCCATTCCGCGCAACCGAGCGCGATTCTCAGGCACTTCAGGCAAGGAACACGATGAACGACCGACCTCTCGTCATAGGCAAAGGAACGAAGCAACGCCGCGACAAATACACGTGGCGCTACCGTCACAGCCTCGGCAAGGATCCGGTCACGGGCAAATACCGCTATTCGCCGTGGCAGACCATACATACCACCAAAAGCCGAGAGGTCGACGCCGCACTCGAAGCCTACAAGGCAGAACTCAACAGCGGCACCTACGTCCAAAAATCGAGGGACACCGTCGGCTCGTACGCAAAAAAGTTCCACGACAACCGCGAAGGAACCATCACGCCGCTCGCCTACTCGACATCCTACTCAATCGAGAACCGGACGCGCACATCACATGCGTGATGCTCATGCTCGACACCGACATGAGAAGGGCAGAAGCCCTCGGGATGACGTGGTCCGATGTCTCCGTCGAGAACAGAAGCATCCTCATTGAGCAGCAGTTCGCGGCCGATCGAAGCGTTCGCTCGCCCAAAAGCAAGAAAAGCGTGCGGAGGATCTCGATAAGCGAGACGCTGACGTCGTATCTCGAATTCTGGAAAAAGGAGCAGGCCCGCGAAATGGAAGCCTTCGGCCTGGAACAAGTCAAAGGCACTCCGCTCGTCCACTCATTCGAACGAACGAAAGACAGGCATCCCCAAGTCAACTTCATGGACCTGAATGGGTTTTCGCGCTGGTTCAGAAACTTCAGCGTCGAGAACGGGTTCGGCAAGTTCGAAGGCGTTCGAACATACCATTATGTGAAGGAAACTGTCGACGGGGAAACGATTTCGAAGCGTTATGAGCATAAAGAGTGGCTCGAATTGAGGGATTACCTCAGGAAGCATCCCAAGGTTCGCGAGGCGAGGCATATCAGCACATATGAGAGCGAGCACCTTCCTTACGGATATTCGGGCCTATCGAGCCACACCGCTACTGCCGCTACTGCCCGCTACTGCCCGCCAGCTTCCGAACCAGCGGGCGGTAGCAGCACCCCGAACATCTCGCCGACAGCGCAGAGAGTCGTCGACCTGGCGGCCAAGGCCGACATCGAGGACGTGATGCTGTGCGACCTGCCCGGCGTCCTGTCCTTCCTAGGGCTGCCACCTGAGACGGAGATGCCGCCGGGCAACAAGGGGAAGACGAAGCTCAAGAAGCTCTACAGGAAGGTGGCGCCGAACAAGGCATACCACTCCGGCGAGCGCGCCAAGGATTTGATCTCGCACCTCGACATGGCAGAGATCAGGGCATCGGCGCCCGTCCCGCTCGGAGAGATAGACAGAGCGGTCGTAAGCGGCTGATGTAACTTCTGACACCCTAGAACTTACATCGAGCCCCGATTAGAGCTCGGGGCTCTTTTCGTCTAGATTGGGGACGCATGGCCGGACGAAAACAATTTGCGTCTGGTAATAAGCGTACGAAAGCGCAATTTACGTCTTAATTCCGTACGCAAATCAAGACGAAAATCGTTTACGTCTGCTTTAAATCCGTACGAAAACGGTTTTCGTCTTGCAGGGCAGTTGCCGTTTCTACAGTTCAACTTCCAGTTCGGCTTTGTGCTCGTAGAGGTAGTCGCGCATGTAGGGGATGGCAAATGAGACCTTGCCGTACGAGGGAGCCTCGATAATCGATTCTCTTAACAGGCGGCTGCGGACGAAACTCACCTGTTGAGGCGTTTTGTTTAGGGCATCGGCAACCATGCTGGTCGAGCTCGTCTGTCCCAAAGATGCCATGCTCAGCAGATAAGCGATGCACGTGGGCGGAATGCGCCGCAGCGCGGGCTCAATCACCATGGCGCAGAAGCGTTCGCGTGCCGTTGCAATGCCACGCTCGGCTTCTTCTTCTCCAATAATCGCTGTATGTGCACGTCTTGCCAACTGCCATGCGTAGTATCCAACGAGTTGGATCATGAAAGGATAGCCTTGCGTTGCCTCGGCAAGTTGGCCGGCAATACCTGGCTGCAACTCCATGCCAGACGCTTCAATGGTTTCCTCGAGGGAGTACGACACTTCGGTTACTGCCACAGCCTTCAGATCAAAGGGGAGGGCACGGCGCAAAAACGTAAGTGTCTTTCCGTTGATGATGCTTTCAATCATCGAAGGCAGCCCAGCAAAAATAAAGGCGATATCAAGGTCTTCGCCGATAACCTGCTGAATCGCAATGGAGAGCGTTCGGACCTCATCGAGCTCTGCGTCTTGAACCTCGTCGAGAGTGATGAGCAGGCCATTTCCATTCTTGGATATTGTCTGTCTCATGGCGTCGCGTAGCGATGGGCCGATTCGCTCAATATCTATGCTGCCGATGGATATGCCAGCTACGGTGGGCTCAAATCTGGCGTGTTTGGCCTGGAATTTGGGCTGCAGCTGTTCGAGAATGCGCTGGCAAAGTCCCTCGGTTGCGACCTCTTTTATGACCGTCCAGCCACGGCTTTGCGCCAAACGTGAGCACTCGTCAAGGAGGACCGTCTTGCCCGTTCCACGGACGCCGGCTATGCGCATTAGGCGCCCAGGGGCACCAGGCCCGTTGGTGAGGCCTTCACTGAATTCTTCAAGTACATCTTCGCGGCCGATAATCGTGGGAGGTGTTTTACCTGCTGTGGGCTTAAAAGGGTTTGTTTGCATGTGAGCCACCTTTGCTCAAGATATAGCAAAGTATAGCAAAGTATAGTGAGATATAGCAACGTATAGCGCTGTTCGCGGGTTCTTACGGTGGTGCTATTTTCCGAATGCCGCGCGGATAAAGCGCTGGGCGAACAGCTTGTTGGCAACTCACAAGGGCTCGGGGTGCCAATTTGGGGTGCAGTAGTGCTGCGCCACGAAAAGGGCCTATCTACTACGTTTAAGCCGCAGGGGTCAACCATAGCCGGCTATTTTGAAAATCGATAAGCTGTCTACCTGCGGTTTTGTTTTCATGGTTTTCGGTATTGCCGAGGCTATCCGTGTTAACGTAGTAGATGGGCCACTTTTGTGGCAAGGGGGCCGATCTGCGGCCCGGGGTGGCCAAAAAGCCCCGTCCCAAAAAGACTGATTGGGAGCTGGGGCGTGTCGATGCGATAGTATTACGTGGTGAAATTCGACAAACCGTGAGCTTTATCCGAGGGCTTTATGGAACAGCACCAGCATTATCAGAGCCTGCAAGACCAGGCGTACAACGCATTGCGGTCCAAGATCATCTATGCCGAGCTCAAGCCCGGCACGCGCCTTTCGGCGATTGGTCTGGAAAAGGAGACGGGAATCGGACGCACGCCCATTCGCGAATCCTTTGTGCGCCTGCGTGAGCAGGAGCTGGTGGAAACGCGTCCCAAAAGCGGCACCTACGTCTCTAAGATCAGCATGGAACGCGCCGAGAACGCCTGTTTCTTGCGCGAGAAGCTCGAGAGAAGCGTGCTTATTAAATGCTGTTCGGCCGCCTCGCCCGAGCAAAAGCAGCGGCTTGAGCAGATTCTTACCGAGTCCGAGTCGCTCGACCATGGCGAAACGCGCCGTTTCTTTGACCTGGATAACCTGTTCCATGAGACATGTTTTGAGATTGCCGGTCGTCACATGTTGTGGGATTGGATGAAGAGCGTCAACACGCATTTTGAGCGATACAACTGGTTGCGTATGGTGTCGCAGGATCTGGATTGGGAGCCGATTCGTCGGCAGCATCGCCGGATTCTCGAGGCCATTAAGAGGGGCGATACCGATGCGGCGAGTTATCTGGCGGAGACGCACTTGCACCTGATGCCCGAGGAGCAGGGCCCGGTTATCGCCTTGCATCCCGACTATTTTGAGCTGTCCAAAGACTCGGCCATCTAATTTGTCCCTTTATTTAGTTGCGGTGAAATAGGGATTGTTTTGCGGCTCTGATGGTGTAGGCAGTCCGTATTCCACCGCAAGTGACGGGGCACATCGGGGCACGAAAAAGCTGCGGCGCCGCTTGGAGGAAAAGACCGGAAGCAAGAGTCCATTCCTCCAGACGGCACCGCAGCTGTTTTGGTGGCTCGGCTTTTGTCGAAGTGGCTTAGTTGAGCGCGACGGCCAGCCGAGTAGGCAAAGCGGCTTGGAGGCGTGTCGCTTCCGTCACGTTCTATCAGCATACAAGACGGTTTTGGTTCTTGTTCGTGACGGAAACGGCGCGCTTCCGAGCCGCTTTAAAAGAAAGGGGGCGAGGTCTAGGGCACACCCCCTTTCACGATAGAGAGCTAAACCTAGCCGCGGACCTTCTTGACGACGTCCATGGCCTCGCGGGCGATCTGCTCGACCTTGGAGAAGTCGCCGTCGGCAAACAGGGCCGGCTTGACCATCCAGGTGCCACCGCAGGCGATGATGGCGGAGGAGCTCAGGTACTCCTCGACGTTGGCGGTGCTCACGCCGCCGGTGGGCATAAAGCGGTGACCGACAAACGGAGCGGCGAGGGCCTTGATGGTGTTCAGGCCGCCATACTGGGACGCGGGGAAGAACTTGGTGACCTTGAGGCCCAGGTTCTCGGCTGCGGTGACCTCGGAGGGGGTTACGGTGCCGGGAAGGACAGGCAGGTCGATGTCGATGCAGTGCTTCACAACGTCCTCGTTGTAACCCGGAGAGACGATGAACTTGGCACCGGCTGCGCGGGCCTGCTCAACCTGCTCGACGGTCAGGACAGTGCCGGCGCCAACGCACATTTCGGGCTCGGCCTCGGCCATAGCGGCGATGCACTCGGCGGCGCAGGCGGTGCGGAAGGTGACCTCGGCGGACTTCATGCCAGCTGCCATAAGGGCGTGGGCGAGCGGAGCGGCGTCCTCGACCTTGTCGAGCACAACGACCGGCACGATGCCCAGGGACTCAAGCGTGGTGTAGAACTGATCGAACATGATGTTCCTTTCGATGTGTGGCGCGCATGGGCGCGTGATTGCCAAATGTGCTGGTCAGGAGCCGATTTTGGATTGGTTATCGGAGGCACTGCTTGGGGTTCAAGCAATTCCAAAACCGGCTGCTCGACCAGTCATGTAGGGAATGCCAGGCAAAACCGGAATGGGACTGGTGGTTTTGCCCGGCCGGAGGAATCGGGGAGCGGGCCGCAGGGGTATGGGATTGGAAAGCTGCGGCCCGCGGAATGGGGAACGAATTAACGGGCGACGCGGGTGCCACCGTCGGCGGCGGATGCCGCGGCTGCGATCTCGTCTGCGGTCACCAAGTTGGAATCGCCCTTGATAGTGAGCTTGAGGATCGAGGCTGCAATCGCGTAGTTGACAGCGTCCTGCGGGTCAAAGTCGTTGATGAGGGCATGGACGAGGCCGGCGTTGAAAGCGTCGCCGGCGGCAACGCCCTCGAGTACGTGCACGTCGTGAGCCGGGGAGAACCAGTGCTCGCCGCTCTCGGCCTCAAAGAGCATGCCCATCCAGATGGAGCGCTCGACGCAGGAGATGTTGCGGACGACCGAGGCGACCTTCTTGCAGCCGTACTCGGCGCAGATCTGACGGGCCATCTCGACATAGGTGTCGCGCTCCTCGATGCCGTGGGCAAGGGAGCCAGAGACGCAGGTCATACCGAGGCCAGCAGGCGCATCCTCGTCGTTGGCGATGCAGATGTCGACGAGCGGCAGGAGTTTCCTCATGGTGGCCTGCGACTTCTCGGGCGACCACATCTTGCCGCGATAGTTCACGTCACACACGGTGGTGATGCCCTTGGCGCGGCAGGCGGCGAGCGCATCCTTGCAGGCGGCGGCCATCTCATCGGAGACGGCGGGGGTCACGCCGGAGAAATAGAAGACATCGATGCCCTTGAGGATCTCGTCCCAGTCAAAGACGTCGCGCTTGGCCATGTTGATGGCAGAGTACTTGCGGTCGTAGACGCAACCGTTGCCGCGCTGCGAGGCACCGACCTCAAACACATAGGAGCCAAGGCGGTCGCCCTGACGCACGACGCGCGTGGTGTCGACGTCGTAGGCCTTCAGCGAACGCAGGGCGCACTCGCCCAGACGGTTGGCCGGGACAACGGAGACGTAAGCGGCCTTGTCGCCCTGGTAGGCCAGGGAAAGCGCAGTGTTGGCCTCGGCGCCGCCGTAGCGGACGTCAAACTCGGTTGCCTGCTCAATACGCAGGTGGTCTTTGGGTGAGAGTCTCATCATGATCTCGCCGAAGGTAAGAACCGTTTTACCCATGGTCGCGCAGCTCCTTTTACTCGTGCGTACACCTTTGATATGGCGTTGGCACGCAGGTGCCAAGACGGTAGGGTGCGTCTTTGCACCTGTGTGCCAACGCTCACCGAAATCGGTTTACGAAATCGGTTTCGTTTCGAGTTGTAGTATACTCACCTACAGCGTTTTGCAACCGAGATTTTTAAAAAATGCCTAAAATGGCTCAGACTGCCGACATTGGGAAACGGGGTGCGCTATGGCGCAGATGAGAATCAAGGACATTGCCGCCGAGGCGGGCGTGAGCCCGGCCACGGTCTCGCGCTATCTCAACAACCGCCCCGGGCAAATGACCGAGGAGACCCGTGCTCGCATCGCGGCAGTTATCGAGCGCACCGGCTATCGCCCACGTGCCGCCGCGCGCAATCTGCGCAGCTCGCGTACGAACCTCATCGGTGTGATTCTGGCTGACATCGCCAACCCGTTCTCGAGCGCCATGCTCGAGGGCCTTTCCGCCAGCGCCGCGGCGCGCGGCTGCTCGCTCATGACAGCCATTAGCGGCAACGACCCCGCTAAGGAAGCGGAGTCGCTCACCAGACTTATCGATGCCGGCGTGGACGGCCTGGTCGTCAACACCTGCGGAGGCAATGACGAGGCGATCGCCGCGGCAGCGGGACGTCTGCCCGTCGTGCTGCTCGACCGCGACGTTGCCGACGGCGGTGTTGACCTGGTGACATCTAACAACCGTGAGCTGGTCGCCGGCTTGGTAGACGCCTTGGCAGCTGCGGGCAGCGAGCGTCTGTGCCTGCTCACCGAGGCAAGCGACGACAGCCCCGTGCGTCGAGAGCGCGCCGAGGCCTTTGCCGACGAGCTTTCGCGCCGCGGCCTTGCGGGCGAGGTCGTCACCCTGGCCGACGGTGGCGCCACGGGCGTCGGTCGCTTGGACGAGACCATCCGCGGCTATGCAGGCAAAAAGCTCGGCCTCATTGCCGTCAACGGCCTGGTTTTCCTGCGTCTGACCGAGGCGCTGGCGCAGCTTGGTCCCTCGCTGCCGGCGGGTCTCAAGATCGCAACGTTTGACGACTATCCCTGGAATCACGTGCTCTTTGGCGGCGTGACCACGGCCGCGCAAGACACCCTTACCATCGCCGAGCGCGTGGTCGAGCGCCTGTCCGAGCGCATCGACGTCGTCACCACCACGGTGGGCGAGGCCGCAAAGCTCGCCCCCAAGCGTATCGAGGTCCCCGGCCACATCGAACACCGCGCCTCAACCTCGCGCTAACCGCTCGTTCGCAACTGCCTGTTCGCGCACGTTTTTTGAGCGCTTGATACGCTTTAACCCTGCGGAAACATTTTTCTGCGATAGTATCTGCGATATAGACCAGTCGAAACCCGCCCGAAAGAAAGGGGAGCGACATGAACCAGCAGAACATCGATTACGTACTCCGCTCCGTAGAGCAGCGTGACATCCGCTTTGTGCGTCTGTGGTTTGTCGACATTCTCGGCCGCCTCAAGAACTTTGCCATTAGCCCCGAGGACCTCGAGGTCGCTTTTGAGGAGGGTATTGGCTTTGACGGCTCCGCCATCGAGGGCTTTGCCACGCCCGAGGAAGCCGACATGCTGGCGTTTCCCGATGCTTCGACCTTCCAGATTCTGCCGTGGCGCCCGAGCCACAACGGCGTCGCCCGCGTGTTCTGCGACGTGTGCACTCCCGATCGCAAGCCGTTTGCCGGCGACCCGCGCGACGCCCTGCGCCGCATGTTCTATAAGGCCGAGAAGGCCGGCTACCTGCTCAACGTGGGCGCCGAGCTGGAGTATTACTACTTCCCCGACGAGCATACCCCCGAGCCGCTCGACAACGTGGGCTACTTCGATCTTTCGGTAAGCGATGCCGCCCGCGACCTGCGCCGCAACACGGTCCTCACGCTCGAGAAGATGTCCGTGCCCGTGGAGTACACCTTCCATGCCGCCGGCCGCTCGCAGCACGGCATGAGCCTGCGCCACGCCGAGGCCCTGAGCATGTCCGACGCCATCACCACGGCCAAACTCATCATTAAGCAGCAGGCCTACGAGAGCGGTTGCCACGCATCCTTTATGCCCAAGCCGTTGGCAGGCGAGGACGGCAGCGCCATGTTCCTGTGCCAGTCGCTATTCGACCACGACGGCAACAACGTCTTTTGGGGCGAGGACGACGAGAAGTACCATCTCTCCGATATCGCCAAGCACTACATGGCCGGCATCCTGGCGCACGCGCGCGAGATCAGCGCCATCACCAACCCCACGGTCAACTCGTACAAGCGCATCACCACGGGCGGCGAATCCGTGCCGCAGTACGCCACGTGGGGCCTGCGCAACCGCGCGAGCATGGTCCGCATTCCGGTCTACAAGCCCGGCAAGCAGCTGTCTACGCGCATCGAGCTTCGCAGCCCCGACCCCATGGCCAACCCGTACCTGGTCAACGCCGTCACGCTGGCGGCTGGTCTGGACGGCATCGAGCGCAAGCTGGAGCTCCCGCCCGAGGCAACGGCTGAGACGCTCAAGCTTACCGACCGTCAGATGGTCGAGGCCGGCTACACGCCGCTGCCGCGCTCGCTCAAAGAGGCGCTCGACGTGTTTGAGGACTCGCAGTTTATGAAGGATGCCCTCGGCGAGCACATCCACAGCTTCTTCCTCAAAAAGAAGCGCGACGAGTGGCATAAGTTTGAGTCTACGATCACCGAGTGGGAGATCAAGCACTACCTGGCGAACTCCTAATCGCGCTGACTTGTTCCAGTACGATTGAGCTCATTTCCTTGGAGGCCGATATGTCCGAAAAGAGTGCCCTGTTCATGGCGCGCACGACGCGCTTCCACGAGTTTGCCCGCAGCTTGACGACCACCCTGGGTGTCGAGGTGAGCCTGGCAACTCCCGATTCGCCGACCGCGGCGCACGACTTTGACCTGCTGATCCTCGATTCCGATGGCATCCGCAGCGACCGCATCGATCAGATTGCCAAGTGGCTTGACGATCGCGGCGGCGTCCCCATGTTGGTGATCGTCGACGACGAGGCGCTCGGCACCCTGCGCCTGCCCAATCACGCGCATGCCGACTTTGTATGCCCCACGGCGACGCCCAACGAGCTTAAGGCTCGTGCGCAGCGCCTGATGGGCGAGGAGGAGACCGTCGCCGCCGACGATGTGCTCAACATCGATAACCTCGAGATCAACTTGGCCACCTACCAGGTGACGCTCGATAACGAGCCTATCGACCTGACGCTGATGGAGTACTCGCTGCTGAGCTTTTTGGCGACGCACCCCAACCGCGCCTACAGCCGCGAGGTGCTGCTGCACCGCGTATGGGGCTTTGAGTACTGCGGCGGCACGCGCACCGTCGACGTGCACATTCGACGCATCCGCTCCAAGGTGGGTCCGCAGATCGCGGCGCACATCACCACCGTCCGCGGCGTGGGCTATCTGTTTAAGGACTAGATTTCCACCACAAAGGGGACAGGCACTTTTGTGGTGGTTTTGACGCAGGTACGGATTCCTTTCGGGTCTGCGGCAGAACTTAAGCCTTCCTAAAAGATTGCGTTCTCATACACTTGCGCCCGCATATTGGGGTACAACTCAACGTGAACAATGATGGCCCGCCACATGTTTGGCGGGCCTTTGGTTATTTGACGAAAGGATCGCAGCCATGAGCGAGTACGATTCCCAGCGTCCCCAGGATGCGGGCAACGCCGGCGAGACCCAGCAGCAGCCGCGTGTGCAGGTGGAGTCGACGCCTGCCGGCAGTAACATTCCCTACGTGCAGGCCTACGACACGCAGACCGGCAAGCCGCTGGGTGGCCAGCAGGTCGTGAACAAGCACACGGTGGTCAAGACCAAGACCAAAAAGCTGCCGATCTTTATTACGGCGCTCGCCGGCTGCGCCTGCGGTGCCCTGCTGGTCATCGCGCTTATCATGAGCGGCACGCTCAACATTGGCGGCGGCAAGAACGCCGTGACGGCGGGCGCTTCGGGCTCATCGACGCAAAAGATTACGATTGATTCCGAGGACACCACGTTGGCCGAGGCCGTTTCTGCCAAGGCCCTGCCCTCCGTCGTTTCCATTACCGCCACTTCGAGCGGTAGCCAGAATGGCTCGCTTTCGCAGTCTGCCGACGAGTCGGACAGCTCGGGCAGCGTCGGTTCGGGCGTGGTGCTCGATACCGAGGGCCACATCCTCACCAACAACCACGTGGTCGATGGCTATGACCAGTACGTGGTTACCATGGACGACGGCACCACCTACGAGGCCGAGTTCGTGGGCAACGACGCCTCGAGCGACCTGGCCGTCATCAAGCTCAAGGACGCCGACGCCTCCAAGCTCACGCCGATCGAGATCGGTGATTCCTCCAAGCTCAACGTGGGCGAGTGGGTCATGGCGATCGGCTCGCCGTTCGGCAACGAGCAGTCTGTCTCCACGGGCATTGTGTCGGCGCTGTATCGCTCCACGGCCATGAGCTCTACCAGCGGCAACACCATCTACGCCAACATGATCCAGACCGATGCCGCCATCAACCCGGGCAACTCCGGTGGCGCACTCGTCAACGACAACGGCGAGCTCGTGGGTATTAACTCGCTTATCGAGAGCTATTCGGGCTCCAGCTCGGGCGTGGGCTTTGCCATTCCGGTTAACTACGCCAAGAACATTGCCGACCAGATTATCGACGGCAAGACGCCGGTGCATCCGTACATGGGCGCTACGCTTTCGAGCGTCAATGCGCTCAACGCCCGCACCAACAAGCTGAGCACCGATAGCGGCGCGTATGTGGCGAGCGTCGTCGAGGACGGTCCCGCCGCCAAGGCTGGCATCCAAGAGGGCGACGTCATCACCAAGCTGGGCGACGACGAAATCACGAGCGCCGATGGTCTGATCATCGCACTGCGCAGCCACGAGGTGGGCGAGAAGGTCGAGATCACGCTTATGCGCGGCAAGGAAGAGAAAAAGGTCACCGTCGAGCTGGGCTCCGACGAGGAGCTGCAGAACCAGCAGCAGGACGACAGTTCGACCGACACCGGCAACGGCGGTATTACCGACGAGCAGCTGCGCCAGTACCTGGAGGAGCTGTTAGGCCAACGGGGCCAGGGTCAGGGCTACGGCCAGGGCTACTAGCGAGCCGTTTCGCTCATACCGATGCCAGAGGGGCTGTCCCACCAACGCGGGACAGCCCCTCTTTTCTTATTGATCCGTTGGGGACGGAGGAAAACGGATCACTTGGGGCTGACAAGAGGCCTGGTTCGTAATGGTCTGGACAGTTAGTTCAGATACGTATAAATCTGGGGCAGCTTGGGATGCGTTTTGAGCAATTTTTGATTGGGATGGGGCTCGAATGGGTGTTTGGAAGGGAGAGCGGGACGTTTACATGGTCTCGAGGAGCCCAAATTAGTTGAAACAGGGGTGTTCGTGCCTGATTCAGCTCTAGGATTTATACGTATCTGAACTAACTGTCCACCCCAGTCTGGCGGCTGCCGATTCGGTGCGGTTTGAGACCGCTATTCGGCCCCGTTACGACCGGTGGTACTCTTGTATCCGTTTGAAATCGAGCGAAGGAGTGCCGCTATGGAGCAATCGAGCCTGTTTGGTGACGGCGTGGACATCGATACCGAAACGCCCGCGAGCGCGGATGCCGCCGCACCGGCCGATGCCCGTGCCCAGGCGGCAGCGCGCGCGGCCGAGCTGCGCCACGAGCTCGATTACCACGCCTATCGCTACTACATGCTCGACGCGCCCGAGATCACGGACGCCGCCTTTGACAAAATGCTCGTTGAGCTGCAGAAAATCGAGGCCACCTACCCCGACCTGGTGACGCCCGACAGCTATACCCAGCGCGTGGGCGGCTACGTGAGCGAGCAGTTTACGCCGGTCACGCATATGGCGCGCATGTATTCCATGGACGATGCCATGGACCTGGACGAACTCGACGCGTGGCTCCAGCGCACTGAGGATGCCCTCGGTGCCGGTAGCGTCACCTATACCTGCGAGCTTAAGATCGACGGTCTGGGCGTGGCCCTTACTTACCAAAACGGCACCTTCGTACGCGCAGCCACACGTGGCGATGGCACCACGGGCGAGGACGTGTCGCTCAACGTCCGTACTATCAAGGATGTGCCCATGCACCTGTCCGAGCCGGCGCTCGCCCACATGGGCGCCGACCGCGAGCGCACCATTGAGGTACGCGGCGAGGTCTACATGCCCAAGGGCAGCTTTGTTCGTCTGAACGACGAGGCCGATGCCGAGGGCCGCGATCCCTTCGCCAACCCGCGCAACGCCGCCGCCGGCAGCCTGCGTCAGAAGGATCCCAAGGTCACGGCGCGCCGCGACCTGGCCACCTTTATCTATGCCATCGCCGATACCGACCCGCTGCACGTCCACAGCCAGCGTGAGTTCCTCGATTGGCTGCGCAGCGCCGGCTTTAGCGTCAACCCCAACGTGGCCCGTTGTGCCACGCCCACCGAGGTCCACGAGTTCTGTGCCCAGGCGCTCGAGCACCGCGGCGACCTGGACTACGACATCGATGGCGTGGTCGTAAAGGTCGATAGCTTCCAGCAGCAGCTCGACCTGGGCTTTACCGCCCGCGCGCCGCGCTGGGCCATTGCCTTTAAGTTCCCGCCCGAGGAAAAGCAGACCGTCCTGCGCGAAATTCGCATCCAGGTGGGCCGCACCGGTGTGCTCACGCCGGTCGCCGAGTTCGACCCGGTGACGGTTGCCGGCTCCACCATCGCGCGCGCCACGCTGCACAATATCGACGAGATCCGTCGCAAAAACGTGCGCGAGGGCGACACCATCATCGTGCACAAGGCAGGCGACGTAATCCCCGAGGTCGTGGGCCCGGTACTCGATAAGCGCCCGGCCGATTCGGTCGACTGGCACATGCCCGAGGTCTGCCCCGTGTGCGGCAGCCCCGTGGTCCACGAGGACGGCGAGGTTGCCTACCGCTGCGTCTCCATCGACTGCCCCGCGCAGCTCAAGGAGCGCCTGCTCCACTGGGTGAGCCGCGGCTGCATGGACGTCGACGGCCTAGGCGACGAGATTGTCGACAAGATGATCGCCGCCGGCCTGATTCACGACGTCGCAGACTTCTACCAGCTCACGGTCGACGACATCGCCGGCCTGGACACGGGGCGCACCTATGCCAGCTCCAACAGCAAAAAGGGCGTCAAGAAGGGCGACCCCATTCCGGTGGGCCTCAAGACGGCCGAGAAAATCATCGCCGAGCTCAACAAGTCCAAGAGCCAGCCGCTCGGTCGCGTGCTGTTTGCCCTGGGTATCCGCCACGTGGGCAAGAGCGTGGGCGAGGTTATCGCCGAGCGATTCCTGTCGATTGACAAGCTCATCTTGGCGAGCGAAGAGGACATCGCCGAGTGCGAGGGCATCGGTCCCAAGATTGCGGCGAGCGTCAAGCAGTTCCTGGCCGTGCCCGAAAACCTTGCCGTGCTGGAACGTCTGCGCCAAGCGGGCCTTTCGCTCGAGGTCGACCTGGGCGCCGCGCATGCGCAAGCCGCAGCCGACGCTGGCGTGGCGGGCGAGCTCGCCGACGCACAGCCGCTCGCGGGTCTGACCTTCGTGCTCACCGGCACGCTCGTCAACCGCACCCGCGACGAGGCAGGTGCGGCGCTCAAGGTACTCGGTGCCAAGGTTTCGGGCAGTGTTTCAAAGAAGACGAGCTACCTGGTCGCCGGCCCCAAAGCGGGCTCCAAGCTCACCAAGGCCGAGCAGCTGGGTGTGCCCGTGTTGGATGAGGCGGCACTTGAACAGATTTTGGCGACGGGTAGGGTCCCGGAGGCATAATGATTTGTTGAGGAGCTGCGCAGAGGCTCAGTTCCTCAACATCTCCTTATAGTGTTTGCCTGTTCAATTTCGATATCGTTTCCCTCGTATGATCCAGATGCGTCTACCGACTCAAAGCGTGAGTAGGAAACTCTTGTCCCAACTTTGATTTGGGAAAGCTTGTCTTTGATTCGGCCAGATGAGGGGAATGTAATCCGGGTTTGCTTTCCAGCGTCGGTGTAGCGGGGACTGTTGTCTGTTTGGATTACGAGTTCCGTTCCCTCAATAGAATGAACGCTGCCGGCTCCAAAGACAAGGTAATCATCTCCTCCGCTATAGCGGGCTCTATCTGTGCATGAAGAAACGGATGCAAACATAGCGAAAATCACCAATATCGTAACCAGGGCAAAGGCCGTGGTGCCATAGCATTTTGATGGTGCCATCCGGTCTACCAAAAGACTGTTCCGTTCAATTTGACCATATTGGGCGTTGCATAGTTAATCGCTCGGGGATAAGTGTTCCATCCGTCGAATACTTCGAGCCACTGCAGTTCGATGCCAGAGCTTCCATTATGCCCAGTAAAATAGCCAGTTACCGTGACTGTATGACCTGATAGCTCGACGGATCCTTCACTGTTTCGGCTGTTGATCCACATATGATACAAGCCGATATTCCCTTGATCGATAGTTGCTCTGTACTGAGCGAATTGAGGCTGATAACCGAAAAATTGAGTATTAAGTGCTCTACCCTTTTGAGCGGCAAGACTTTTAAACGGAACAATTCCATCTGGGATGATCGTGCTTCCGTACTCGACGCCCTGATCATTGGTCTTATACGTTGTTGTGCCAGTGACGTTCCATATTTCTTTATAATAATCGGGATTAAATTGATTAGCGTTTGAACTGGTGAGACCGTAATGCATTGATACAGCGTACAAGGCAGAAACGACGCATGCATACTTATTAGTGCGGGCTTCAACTAATGATTCCGAGACTCCTCGGAACGGTATTCCGTTTAAATCGTCTATTTGGAAATGCAACATCAAGTCATCTTCATTGATAATGACTGCATTCCATGAAGTTGGGTTATTGCTTTGAGGTGCTATACCCTTTTCGGTGACAATCGGGACAGACCGTATATTGTTATAGTTGGTTACACAGTCTCTAGTTCCTGGCACCAAAGTTCCATATTCAATATCGTTGTACGAAATTAGTACGGTTGGGTTTGTGGCCTGTTGGCCGGAATAAGTTGAAATGGCGTTTGATAGAGAAGCTGAAATCGGAAGAATGGTATCGCCGAGGGTTATCTCCTTCAGAAGCCCAGGATATGATGCGTCAAGTATTAAATAACCGTAAGGGCTTCCTTCCCTTGTGACACTGATTTCATAGCCACAGATAAGGCCGATTTGTTGGCATACGGGAACGATTTGCTCGATCTCTAAGTTCGCGGATCCGTCGACGATGGGCAACAGGGAAAGCGCGTAGTCTTGTGCTAGGTCTGATGTAAAAGCGACGGATGAGTTTGAGTCGGCAGCGAATACTCTTGTTGGGCGTGACGCGGATAAGCCGATGATCGAGGCTAGGCCGAGAAGAAACGAGCGACGTGATTGAACTCTGGGCATAATGTCTCCTGCCTATGGGGGGCAATATGCTGTCATTTTATTTGCTACATAATACAATCTAATTCGGATTAAGGTAAATGGATGGAATTGCTCGATAAATGGTAGTGATTAGCGGACCGGTATCGCGATCCTCGTCACATACGCCCCTGGGTCGTCGCTGATGATGTCGTCGATGAGGGCGATTTCGCGCGAGGGACCGGCGGGGGACAGGTCGCGCTCGTGCATGTAATCGAGTAAGCGCTCATAGCGCGGGGCCGCCTGACCGTGCGTGCCGCGGAAGCTGACCGTCAGACACCGCGCGGCGGGACGTACTTCGACATCGCCCAGGTAATCGTCCGTGTCATCGAGCAGCATAAAGACCTCGTCGTAGCCGTCAAAGTCGCCGGCGGCGAGGCGCACGGCGCTAATCCCGACGCCTAAGTTGCCCAGAAAGACAAAGGTCTCGTGCTGGCCCTTCTGCAGCTGACGAATCTGCCACTCCAGCGCATAGGCGTCGGTAGGCTTGACGCGTTCGCGCAATACGGCGCAGCGAAGCTCGGGCGCATCGATTGTGCAAATGGTATCGAGCTCGGTGTTCAGGGCATCGTGAAGCAGGGCAAGCCGGTTGTCGATCTTGCGCGACACGCGCTCCAGCTCGCGGCGCTTGCGCTCGATGAGCTCCTGCTGCTGCGCCAGCTGCCGCTGCATGAGGTCCACATCGCGCGTGGTCACAAACTCACGGATTTGTGTGAGCGGCAAGTCGAGAACACGCAGATGACTGATGGTGTTGAGGGTGGAGAGCTGCCGCGATCCGTAGTAGCGGTATCCACTTGCCGGATCGATGTGCGCCGGATCCAGCAAGCCCATCTGCTCGTAATGACGTAGCGTGCCCACGCTCAGGTTAAACAGGCGCGCAATCTCGCCAATGCGGAGCAGGCCCTCAGTATGTTCACTTGGCGTGTCGGTCACAGGATCGCTCCTTTCGGTAAAAAGCAGGGGAGAGGTGCCAGCCTGTGTCGCCCCGCTACGCCACCAACTTGTCAAAAGCCCCGCGCCGGTTGAGCACGGTAAACGCGACAACACAGATGACCGCCGACAAAATCGATCCGCACGGCGAGGCGATGCCCATGGGAAACAACGTATCGGAATAGGCGTTCGACAGCAGCCACGCGCCTGGCACGCGAATGAGCGCCACGGCCAGCACGTTGTGCGCAAAGCCGATATAGCTCTTGCCGTATGCAGCGAAAAAGCCGCTAAAGCAAATGTGGATGCCGGCAAAAATCGCGTCGAAAATATAACTGCGCATATAGCCGGTGCCGGCGGCGACCACCGCGGCGTCCTTGGCAAAAAAGCCAATAAACGCCGGTGCCACCAGCCACATCAGCGCCGTGATCAGGCAGCCGTACACCACCGAGATCGTCATGGCATCTTTGAGTACCTGACGCGCGCGGTCACCCTTGCCCGCGCCGACGTTTTGCGCCGTGAGTGCGCTGACGGTGGCGCCCATGGAGCTCGGCACAATGAACAAGAAGCTGATCATCTTCTCGACCAGGCCCACGGCGGCGGCGTCGACCAAGCCGCGGTGGTTGGCGATGACGGTGATAAACATAAACGCCACCTGGATGCAGCCGTCCTGCACGGCCACGGGCACGCCGATCTTAAGAATACTGCCGAGCACCTCGGGCTGGGGGCGCAGGTCGCTGCGCTTAACGTGGATGTTCGTGCGGCGGCTCTTAAGCCACACGAGCGCGAGGGCAACGCTGGCCGTCTGCGCGGTCACCGTGCCGAGTGCCGCGCCCACGGGGCCGAGCCCCATGTGCCCGATAAACAGAAAATCGAGCGCGATGTTGATGATGCATGCCACGCCGATCACGTACATAGGCGAGCGCGAATCGCCCAGCCCGCGAAAGATGGCCGAGAGGATGTTGTATGCGGCGATAAACGGAATGCCGACAAAGCAGATGCGCAGGTAGGCGGCGGTTCCTTCGACCGCCTCGGCCGGCGTGCCAATGAGTGCGACGATTTGCGGGCACAGCGCGAGCAGGACAGCGGCCAGCACCACCGAGACGCCCATAAAGAGCGTGATGGTATTGCCGATGGCGGTCTCGGCGCGGTCGAAGCGGCGCGAGCCCACGGCGAGACCGACGATCACCGTCGTTCCCATGGCCAGGCCCACGAGTGCCACGGTAATCATATAGAGCGTCTGAGCGCCATTTGCCACGGCGGTGATGCCGGCGGCGCCGCTAAACTGCCCCATCATGTACAGGTCGGCCATGCCGTAGAGCATCTGCAAAAAGTACGAGAGCATATAGGGCAGGGCAAAGACCGCGATGGTCTTAAGGACATTGCCGCGTGTGAGGTCGTGTTCCATGGGCGGGGCTTTCTGGCTGGGTTCGTTTACGTACCAGTGTAGTGAAAACCCTACAACGATTGTAGAGTCAAGGTTTGTGTTGACGCCGAAGCGAAAAAGTCTCGCGCACCATTATTCCGAGTGAATATGGACACACATCACGAGAACTCGCCGCCGGCGCTAACCTTGCAGAAAACGATTTCGGAATACTTGACACCATTATTCGGCGCGCAATAATACGTGCATTTGCGAACAACGTTTGATGGGGGTTGAACCTGCGTGCGCAATCTCAAAATACTGTTTTCCTATCTAGGGGCATACCGTCGCGATGCCATCCTCGGCGTGTTCTTTGTGTCGGTCGAGACGGTGCTCGAGCTGTTTATCCCGGTCATCATGGCCAACATCATCGATGTGGGCGTGCCTGCGGGTGATATCAACTACATGCTGCTACAGGGTGCGTACATGTTGGTGTGCGCTGCGCTTTCGCTGGTACTGGGCTTGGGTTATGCCCGCACGTCCGCCCGCGTTGCCTCGGGCCTAGGCGCTAACCTGCGCGAGGCCGAGTACAAAAAGATTCAAACGCTCGCCTTTGGCAACCTGGACAACTACGACGCCAGCTCGCTCGTCACCCGCATGACCACGGACATCACCGTTATCCAAAATGCTGTGGGCAACGGCTTTCGCCCTATGGTGCGCGGCCCGGTGACGCTTATCGTCGGCCTTATCTACGCGCTGATGCTGTCGCGCCCGCTCGCCACCGTCTTTGCGATCATCTTGCCCGTGCTGGCAATCGTGCTGGGCGTCATCACCTATCGCGTGAGCCCGCTCTACCGCCAACTCCAGACCTCGATGGACCACCTCAACGGCGTGGTACAGGAAGACCTCACCGCCGTGCGTGCCGTCAAGGCCTACGTTCGTACCGAGCACGAGGAGGCCAAGTTCGACACCGTCAATACCGAGCTCGCGCGCACTGCGACAAAGACCTTTGGCAGCGCGGTGCTCAACCTGCCGGTGTTTCAGCTGTCGATGTACGTGGCTGCGCTCTCCATCCTGTGGATTGGCGGCCGCATGATTCTCGCCGGCAAGCTGGGCGTGGGCTCGCTCACGGGCTTTATGAGCTACGTGCTGCTGATCATGAATTCGCTCATGATGATTTCCAACGTGTTTTTGCTGCTCACGCGCGCTCTTACGAGTGTGGGCCGTATCGCCGAGGTGCTCGATGAGGAGCCCTTTATCGCCAACCCCGCGGGAGACCTCGCGATTGCGGCGCCAGCGGACGGCAGTATCGAGTTTCGCGACGTTTCCTTTAAATACCGCACGGATGCAGCCGAGGATGTGCTCGAGCATATCGACCTTCGCATCGAGAGCGGCTCGACGGTGGGCATCCTCGGCGGCACGGGCTCGGGCAAGAGCTCACTTGTGCAGCTGATTGCGCGCCTGTACGACGCTACCGAGGGCGCCGTGCTTGTGGGCGGACGTGACGTGCGTGACTACGACCTCGCGACCCTACGCGACGCCGTGGGCATTGTGCTGCAAAAGAACGTGCTGTTTACGGGCACCGTGCGCGAGAATCTGCAGTGGGGCAATCCGCAGGCGTCGGACGATGAGCTCCTCGCGGCTTGCCGCGCGGCGTGCGTAGACGAGTTCCTTGATCGCATCGGCGGGCTGGACGGCGAGTTGGGCCAAGGCGGCGCCGGTGTCTCGGGTGGCCAGAAGCAACGCCTGTGCATCGCGCACACGCTGCTCAAGCATCCGCGCGTGCTCATTTTTGATGACTCCACCAGCGCGGTCGATATGGCGACCGACGCAAAGATTCGCGAGCACATCGCTCGGATTCCCGATGCGACCGTGCTCATCATCGCCCAGCGCATCGCGAGTGTCATGGATGCCGATCGCATTGTGGTATTGGACGACGGTCGTGTCCACGGCGTGGGCACGCACGAGGAACTGCTAGCGGGCGACAACATATACCAGGAGATTTATGCCTCGCAGATGGAGTTTGCGAGGAACGCGGACGCCGGCGACGGCAGCGACGATGGTTGCGCGAATGATCCGTTTTCCTCCGTCGTATGCGGATCACCCTTGGAAGGGGGTGAGCGCCATGCCTAAGACCGCAGCCCAAGCACGCCCGGCCGACCTCAAGCGCACTGTACGCCGCTTGCTCTCCTACATGGGGCATGCCAAGTTCTCGTTGCTCGCGGTGGGCGTGCTCGCCTCCGTTGCCGCCATCGCGAGCCTCGCCGGCACCTACATGGTGCGCCCCATCGTTAACGGTTTGGCCACGGGCGGGGAGGAACTGCTCGCCAAGCAGGTCATCCTGACGGCGATCATCTACGCTGCGAGCGTGCTCTCGGCCCTGGGCTACTCGCAGATTATGGTGCGCGCGGCCCAACACGTGGTGTCCGATATTCGCCGCGACCTGTTCGCGCACATCCAGACGCTGCCGCTCAGTTATTTTGACAGCACGCGCTCGGGCGACATCATGAGTTTTTTCACCAACGACGTCGACACCGTCTCCGAGGCGCTCAACAACAGCTTTGCCAACGTGATTCAGGCCGCCATTCAGGTTGTGGGCACCACGGCTATGCTCATCATCCTTAACTGGCAGCTCACGATTATCACACTCGTGTGCGATGCGGCCATTGTGCTGTATGCACGCTACTCGGGCGCGCGCTCTAAGCGTTTCTTTGCCGCCCAGCAGGCATCGCTTGGCGACCTGGACGGATATATCGAAGAAATGGTCTCGGGCCAAAAGGTCATCAAGGTCTTTAACCGTGAGGCAGCGAATGTCGTCGGCTTCACCTGCCGCAACGACGAGCTTCGCCGCACCGGCACCGCCGCCGTGAGCTATGCCAACTCCATGGTGCCCATGACCGTCGTGATTGGCTACGTCAACTATGCCATCGTCGCCGTGGCGGGCGGCATGCTCTGCATCAAGGGGCTCGCCGATGTGGGCGCACTTGCAAGCTACCTGGTCTTTGTGCGCCAGGCCGCCATGCCCATCAACCAGTTTACGCAGCTCGGCAACTTCTTGCTCAACGCGTTGGCCGGTGCCGAGCGCCTGTTTGCGGCTATGGACCTTGAGCCCGAGGTGGACGAGGGCTGCGTGGAGCTGGTGCAGACGGGCGACGCCGCGTGGGCGTGGAAGATTCCCGAGGGCCAGGGCGTGGGCGCGTACGGGCACTTGCATGACGTGGCAGCCGTTGATGAGTCGGGCCGCGCGGTGGCCGCCGACGGCACCGAGCTCACGTGCGGCTTGGTCCCGCTTGCCGGCGACGTGCGCTTCCATGCCGTGGACTTTTCCTACGTGCCGGGCGCCCGCGTGCTCACGGACCTCAACCTGTTTGCCAAGCCGGGGCAAAAGATTGCGTTTGTGGGCTCCACGGGCGCCGGCAAGACGACCATCACCAACCTCATCAACCGCTTCTACGAGGTCGATGACGGCGAGATCACGTACGACGGCATCGACGTCAAGCACATTGCCAAGGCCAGCCTGCGCGGGTCGCTCGGCATTGTGCTGCAGGACACGCACCTGTTTAGCGGCACCATTGCGCAGAACATCCGCTTTGGCAAGCTCGACGCGACCGACGAGGAGGTGCGCGCCGCTGCCGAGGCCGCCTGCGCCGACTCGTTTATCCGCCGCCTGCCGCGGGGCTACGACACACCGGTCACGGCCGACGGCGCCAACCTGTCGCAGGGTCAGCGTCAGCTGCTCGCCATCGCGCGCGTGGCCGTCGCCGATCCGCCGGTGCTCATCCTGGACGAGGCCACGAGCTCCATTGACACGCGTACCGAAAAGCTCATCGAGCGCGGTATGGACCGCATCATGCGCGGTCGCACCACGTTTATGATCGCGCACCGCCTGTCCACTGTCCGCGACGCCGACGCCATCATGGTCCTCGAACACGGCCGCATCATCGAGCGCGGCACGCACGAAGAGCTGCTCGCCCAGCACGGCGAGTACTGGCAGCTGGCGCATGGCTTAAAAGAGTTGGATTAACCCGTTCGAGCACGATGCTTTGACCCCTCCGTGCCTCTCACCTCGCCTCAAACCATCACAACATTCGACGTTTTTTGCCAAAATCGGGAAAAGCGTCGAATGTTGTGATGGTTTTTCTGCCACTCGACCGGGCGGAATCGCTTTCTTGCGCGCGAAGGTGTGCGGACCCGTGGGCAGGGGAATAAGGTTGGTTATCCGACTCCATTGGAGGGCTCATGGACCTGCCGATCGTCCTGTCCCATAAGACTGCCTGGCTGTACCACAACGTGGAGCGTCCGTTTGAGCCGCTCTCGCGAGCAAGCAGCCTATACGATGAGGACTCGCTTGCTAACGAGGCGGAGCCGACCGCGGGCCTGCCCAAATTGGGACTCGATGCCAAGGGGCTGAGGGCTTCAACGGCAGTTGGGATCGTTACCGACTATCTGGTCTCACTTGGTATTCCACGAGAAGAGCTCGATCATATCGACACGCTCGTCAACTTCGATTTTGAGCGCTCGACGCCGGCTGGATTTAGGTGCCACGTGTTTGGGGCGCCGGTACCTCCAGGCCATCTTATCGAGGTGGCAGAGGGCCTTCTGGTGGTTGATGAGGCCATGTGCTTTGTCCAAGCGGGTTCGTGGATGAGCGAGCCCGAGCAGCTGGAATATGGCTACGAAATCTGCGCCCGATACCATTTGAATCATCTGTCGACAGGCGATTATGTCGAGATGGGGCAGAGGTACACCGTTGCCGACTTGATTGCCTATTGCAATGAGAACCGATCTCGTCAGGGGGCTATACGCGCGGCCGCCGTGCTCAAGCGCGTGCACGATGGCGCGCGATCGCCCATGGAGACGGCCACCGCAATCATGGTCGTAGCAAAGCGTTCCCAGGGAGGGCTGGGATACGCCAAGATCGAGCTCAACCATCGGGTCGATGTTCCCAACGAGTTCAAGTATCTCGCAAAGGCCGGGTATTTCGAGATCGACGTATATGCGCCTGCGAGCGGTACGGGGATTGAATACAACGGCTCGGACCATCTTGATAAACAACGCAGCGCGTCGGATGCGGAGCGTATGACCGTGCTGAGCGCGCTGGGCTTTAGGATGATCGTCCTCACCGGGACTCAGTTTGCCCACCAGCTGCAATTGCACCGGGCGATGAATGCCATCGCACTCGCTATGGGCCTTAAGTGCGACCGAAGCGAAGCGTTCCAAAAGCGGCAGAACGACCTGCGAGAATTCGTGATTCGACACTGGGATGGCGGCCTTTAGGGGCGCTTTGGTCCTTCTACGGGGTGCCGTGGGCAGGCAGACCATCACAACATTCGACGTTTTTTGCCAAAAACGAGAAAAGCATCGAATGTTGTGATGGTATGCGTGTTGAGGATGGGCTTGGAAAGTCCGTTTTGCTCGAAGCGACCTGTCCTGTCGTACGGGTGTCGGCATGATTCTCGCATGGGGTATTATGTTTTCCGAAGAATAAAACGCCGCGTGAGGGGAGGGTTGCGTGGACGGGCACGTGCAACATGACGGCTTTGGCCGCGATATCAACTACCTGCGCATTGCCGTTACCGACAAGTGCAATTTCCGCTGCATTTACTGCATGCCGGCCGATGGCGTGGCGCCCCGTGCACACGACGAGCTGCTCAGCGCCGAGGAAATCGCCCGCTTTGTGCGCATGGTGGCGGGGGAGGGCATTCGCCGCGTACGCCTGACGGGTGGCGAGCCGCTGGTCAGCCGCCGTATTATTCCGCTCATTCGTGATATCCGCGCGATTCCGCAGATCGAGGACATTTCGCTCACCACCAATGGCGCCCTGCTGCCCAAGCTGGCGCCGCAGCTCAAAGACGCCGGTCTTAACCGCGTCAACATTTCGCTCGACACGCTCGACCCTACGCTCTTTGGAAAGATCACGCGCCTGGGTCGACTCGAGCAGACCATGGCCGGCATCGACGCGGCGCTGGCTTGGGGCTTTGAGCCCGTTAAGGTCAACTGCGTTGTGGTGCGCCGACTCAACCAGGATGTGGCGGCCCTTGCGCGGCTCACGCTCGACCGACCCATCCACCTGCGCTTTATCGAATACATGCCCATCGGTGACGAGCGCACGAGCTCGCATTGCGCCGTAGACCCTCACGCGCCCGCGCTCAATCCCGAGCTGTGGGACGCGAGCGACACCGTGCCGAGCGACGAGCTGCGGGCGCGCATCAATGCCGGGGCCGCGGCGGCGGGACTGGGCGAGCTCGAGCTCGAGCCGCTCGACATCAACGACGCTCCTGCCGGCGCGGGCCCTGCGCGCTATTGGCACTTTCCGGGCGCGGCGGGAACGGTTGGCTTCATCAGCGCCATGTCCAATCATTTTTGTGCGAATTGCAACCGTCTGCGCCTGACGGCCGATGGCAACGTGCGTCCATGCCTGTTCAGCGATGCCGAGTATTCGGTGCGTGAGGCGTTGCGCCGTGGTGATGATATGCAGGTACTTTCGATTTGGCGCGATGCCGTGGCCCACAAACCGCAGGAACACGCGATAATTGAGGGCACGCAACGATTTATGTCCCAAATCGGAGGATGATCATATGGCCAAGAGCAGGTACGCCGATGCCACCAAGGCCGCTCGCAGGGCCGCGATGTCTGCCCACAAAGTCACGGCTGCGGCGAATGCTGGCAACGCCGACGCGTCCGCGCAACCGACTGCCAGCGCTGCCGCCGAGCCCGCCCGCGACGCCCGTCGCGACGAGCTGACGCACGTGGACGCCAAGGGCGAGGTACGCATGGTCGACGTGTCCGACAAGGCCGAGACTCATCGCATTGCCATCGCCGAGGGTACCATCCTCATGCATCCCGAGACGCAGGCCATGGTGCTGCAGGACCGCGCCAAAAAGGGCGACGTGCTCGCCTGCGCGCGCGTGGCGGGCATCATGGCCATCAAGCGCACGAGCGATATCATTCCCATGTGCCATCCGCTGCTCATTACCAAGAGCAAGTGCGACATTGAGCCCATCGCTCCGGCGGGGACGCCGGCCGAGGACGTGCCCGAGGGCTGGGCGCCGGCGCGCGTGGACGGACAAGTTGGCTTTCACGTACTGGTCACGGCGGGCGTGACGGGCAAGACGGGTATCGAGATGGAGGCCCTGACCGGCGCGAGTGCCGCGTGTCTGACCATCTACGACATGTGCAAGGCGGTCGATCGCGGCATGGAGATCGTCGACGTGCGCCTGCTGCACAAGGAGGGCGGCCGCTCGGGCGTATGGGACCGCGCAGAGCGTCAGGCCGCTGCTGTTGAGTCCGTGGCCGCTGACGGCGCCGCGCCCGCGAGCGCACCCGTCGCCGTCGCGCCCGCAGCTCCGACACCGGCCGTCCCCGCGATTGCGTTTATCGGCTACCAAAACTCGGGCAAGACCACGCTCGTCGAGAAGGTTATCGCCGAGCTCACCCGCCGCGGTCTGCGCGTGGGTTCGCTCAAACACCACGGGCACCACGGCTTCGATATCGATGTGCCCGCTAAGGATACGTGGCGCCATCACCAGGCCGGATCCAAGCACGTGGGCCTCGTCTGCGCCACGCGCTGGGCGGAGTACGCCGACACGCGCGAGGAGGACGAGATGTCCGCGCGCGAGCTGCTGTCGCGTTACAACGATGTCGACGTGGTGATCATCGAGGGCTACAAGACCGAGGGCTTCGACAACATCGTGGTCGCGCGCTCCGGTGTCGACCGTCTGCGCGGCAAGAGCTCGCCCGACCTGGTCGATGGCCACACGCTGGCCCTTGCCTGCAACGAGGCCCTGGCGCGTCAGGCCTTCGACGCCGGCTTTGCGACCCGAGCCATCAACATCAACGACGCCCGAGCCATCTGCGATCTCATCCAAGACCATCTGGCCTAAAACCTGCCAAAAAGGGATAGGTTTATTTTGGCAGGTTTTATCTGGGCAAACGTCACTTCCACCACAAAGGGGCCAAGCACCTTTGTGGTGGATTTTGCTTTAGTAGATGTGTGGGACATGCCTTACAATCTACCAAGTAGTTCATGACGGGCGAAAAACGGAGAGAAGGGGCTAGATGCGTCCTTAATGTTTCATGCGGATAGATTGATTTGACAGACGGTGGCGAATGCCCGCCGTCCGCATTCGTATGAAACAAGGAGTCTCCATGCTCACCTCTCTTTTCTCAAAGCCTCAATCATCGCTGTCCGTGCAGGCCAAGCGCCTGGTGGCGATGCGCTTTCTCATCTACACCGGTTTTCAGACCAGCTACTTTATCGGCGTCATCGGAACGCTCACCTATGCAGATGATGCCTCGGTCGTCGCGACATCGCTGGCCGTCCTTTTTATGAACGTATTTGTGATCTTGGGATCCTTTGCGGGTGGAGCGGCGCTCGACGCCTGGGGCCCACGTCGCCATTTCATGCTGAGCATCGTTGGCACGTTGGCAACCGGCGCGGCAATCCTCGCCTTTGGCAGCGCGACCGGAACAGTCCTTGCCGGCGCGGTACTCCTGGGCTTTGTGATGGGATTCGCCCAGCCCATCGCTACGTCCTATCCGGCGTATCTCACCGACGATCCCGTCGAGCTCAAAGACATCAACTCCGCCATAACCATGTTCTCCAACGTGAGTATCATCATTGGCCCCACACTGGGCGGCTTTGTTGCGGCGACTGCGTCGTCGCGCGCGGTGTTTGTGCTCATGATGCTCTTTACAGTGCTGGCGCTCATTGCCGGTTGGGGCTTTAAGCCGCAGACCAGCCATGTCGCCGGGCATGCGGATGCCGATTCGGCAGAGGAAGGGGAGCGTGCGGGACGAAGCTCCAACCCCAGCACGTCCTCCCGCGTCACCTTTGCGACCAGCATCAAGACGGTCTTTACCAACAGCGTCCTCGCGCTACTTTTCTGCATCATCTTCCTCTCGAACTTTGGCTACGGTGCCTTCGATCCGCTGGAGTCGTTCTTCTACCGCGATGTCCTGCACGTCGGCGTTGAGTGGATGGGCTGGCTCTCGTCGGCCAGCGGTGTCGGCGCGGTGCTGGGCGCCGTGGTCGCGCTCCGCTTGCCGCCGCACCTGGTCAACCTTAAAACCCTGCTCGTGGCGCTCATGTCCGTGGGCGTGGGAAGTCTGATTTACGTGGGGACACCGTACGTGGGTGTAGCCCTTGTCGGCCAGATTGCCCTGGGCGTGGCCTGGGGCGTCGTCAACCCGCTCCACAACACGATCGTGCAAACGACGGCCCCGCTCGAGCAGCTCGGTCGCGTCAACTCGGTCATGGGATTTGGCAACATGTTTGCCGGCGTAGCCCCGCTGGCGATTGCCCCGTGGCTGGCGGCGACATTTGGCGTGCAGCAGACGCTCGTGGGGGCGGGCATGGTTGTGACGGCGGTTCCCGCGGCGTTGCTGTTGTTTGGCCGCCGGCATTGTGATCGTGCCGCAAGGCGGTAAAAACCATCACAACATTCGATGAAAATTGCGATTTTGCCGAAAAACGTCGAATGTTGTGATGGTTTGCGCTCCGGCCAGGCCACCCTTCGGGTTCGGCCACCACAAGGGGGGGCAGGCACCTTTGTGGCGGTTTTTGCTTTGATAGGCCGCGCCTGCGCCTTGGTATACCATATACACCATTTCCGACCACATTCAGCACCGCCGCACAACCCAGAAAGGACCCCATGGACACCACCTTCAGCCACATCAAAGCCGTGTTCTGCGATATCGACGGCACGCTGCTCACGAGCCAGCACACGGTGTCCCCGCGCACCGTGGCGGCGATTCGCGCACTGCGCGAGCGCGGCGTGCTCTTTGGCCTGTGCACCGGGCGCGACGCCCACGCGACCGAGGCCATGTACGAGCTCTGGGGCATCGAAGGCCTGGTGGACGTGCTCGTGGCCTGCGGTGGCGCCGAGGTCATCGACCGCGCGCACGACATCAACGAGCTGAGCTATCCGCTGCCGGGCGAGACCATCGCGCGCATCTGCGAGCACATGGCAGACCTGCCGGCAACGCCCGTTTGCCCTCGGGACGGCGTGCTCTATGTGCCCGAGAGCAATGCGTGCGTCGAGCACCTGTCGCGCGTCGACGGCGTGCCCTACAAGGTGGTCGACTTTGCCGAGTTTTTGCGCGAGCCGCAGACCAAGGTGATGTTTACCATGGCGCCCGAGGTAATGCCGCAGGTCATCGAGCGGGCGTCGACGCTCGCCGACGATACTGTTAAGGCGGCGGCTCTGCAAACAACGCAGCGCCTCTACGAGTTTATGGATCCGCGCGTGTCCAAGACGCGCGGCCTTGTGCGTGTGGCGGAGCTCAACGACATGGAGCTCCAGGACATCTGCGTGTTTGGCGATGCGGACAACGACACCTGCATGGTGGCTGACGCCGGCGTGGGCGTGGCCATGGCAAACGGCAGCGATGCCACTCGTGCCGCCGCCGACTTTGTGACCGCCAGCAACGACGAGGACGGCATTGCGATCTTTATCGAGGAACATCTGCTGTAGCGCAGGGGGAGAACCACCACAAAGGGAGCAGGCACCTTTGCGGTGGCCTCTGGCGATTTGGGCGAATTGATGCCTAAAATCTGCGCGAAAATTCAAATTTAGTTGTTTGAACATCACGCTTTTAACCACCGATGGGTTAAAGATATTTCTCATCAGTTTGGTAGGATATTCCTCTCGGTTAATGACCTACCGCTCACGGTCGATTTTCGACCGTTCACAGGATGTTCACTCTTGAGAAAAATGTTGTGCAAATAAATGAAATGCTATTAAAAAACTGATAACTAGCTTAATTACCAGTAGAAATAGATATTTCATAGCGAATAAACGAAGGTTAATCCGAGTAAATGTCAAGAGAATTGAGAATTCGCTACAAAACTATCGGTATTTTTGCTTAGATGTTCAAACAATCGTTACAATATGTACAACAAGCGTGCGCAATTACAGGTTGCGCAGATACGTTTGATAGTGAAAGAGCAAGATCGCGGTCTCTTGGGGAGGAGACATCGATGAAAGCGAATTCAGAAAAAACTAAGCAGAGTAAAAAAGCGACGCGCCGTGTACTGGCAGGCGTTTTGTGCGGAGCCTCCGTGTTGAGCCTGGTACTGTCGCTCGTCATGCCTCCGATTTCGCAGGCCATTGCCAACGATGCCCAGGCGGTTTCTACCGAGGAAACTGTGATGGGGGGGGGTTCCTCAAGTGAGTCTACTGATGTAGACAACACCAACAACGGGGATACCGAAAACCAGAATAGTGACGATGTCGAAAACGGCGTGGGCGATGCCCAACCGGAGGAGCAGCCCAAGGACGAGTCGCAGGCAGAAGATAATGAAGCGGTCGACGATGGCACTGTCTCGGTAGCCGAAGAAGCTGCGGAGAACGAAGAAGCAGCCACGGCTATTGCTAATGGCGGTGAATTGCGAGATAAGCTTCAGGGCGTTGGGGAAAATCAAGCTGTTAGCTTTGAGCTTGCAAACGATATCGACTATCCCGGCGAAATCAAACTTGAGAAGAGCGGCAGCAATATAACGCTGGACTTAAGCGGCCATAAAATCACGCATTCGGGCGACAATTCAAATAAGCCGCTCTTCAACATCATCAATAACGCGGCGCTTACAGTTAAAGATTCTAACCAAGGGTCTGATCAAAAGCAGACTTCGGATGGCGGCAATAATGGGCGAGTTGCCTCGATGGACTACGACACCAGCTCTGGCATTCCGACCAAACTCACGTATTACGTGACCGAATCGACGCCGAACGGTACGGGGACAACCGAGACTCTCTATAGGCACGAGGTCAGCATCAACGGTGCCATCGTGGGTACCGCTGCCGGCTCCACGATGAGGCTCATCAACGTTTATGCGGGCGGTACGTTTAATCTTGATAGCGGTGTAATTACCCAACAGTATAATTGCAATGTTGGCAACCTCATCTATGCCGAGAACGGCTCTACCGTCAACATGAGCGGTGGCTATGTGTGTGGCGCTTCTAGCTCGGGTACGGGCGCGGGCATTAAGGTGTCCAACGATAAAGGTAAGGCCTCGACCCTAAAACTGACCGGTGGCGTAATTGCCGGCAACAGCGCTCCTAGTGGCGGCGGTGTGTATGCTGGAGGTTCCACGGTCACCATAACTGGTGGCGTAATCTCCGGCAACAGCACACTTCCTTCTGGCACTGGTTTCGGCGGCGGCATCATGGCCGAAGGCGGCAGCGTCACTGTTTCCGGTGGCTACATCACTAACAATAAATATGCCAATTTCTGTGGCCAAGATGGTTATGGCGATCATGGCGGCGCTGGACTTGCCGCTAGAAACGGTACTCATGTCACCATTTCGGGCGGCCAGATCACGGGCAACTATTCTGAGGAAGCAGGCGGCGGCGTTTACGTTACCGATGTCGATCGCAATGACCAGACATCTCGCCAGGGAATGGCATGGCTCAACATTACAGGGGGGATTATTGCCTCTAACGTGAGCAATCGTTCTGAGGGCGCTGGCATTCGCGTGGGCCAGATGGTTGACGCGATGATTAACGGTACTGAAGATAGTAAAGTCTACATTACAAACAATCACTGCATGTCTCGCTTTGACTGGGGTGGCGGCGGCATCTTTGTTCAGGGAAACTCAAACCAAGGCAAGGAATATACTGCTGGTAAGCTATTCATATATAACTCGTACATTAGCGCCAATGAAGCTGGCGGCTACGGCGGTGGCGTTGCAGTCTGCCCCACGGGCAAGACGTTGGTAACGAACACTGAGGGCACGGCAATCTTTGGCAATTCGTCTGCCAAAGATCAGCAGGACGCAAAAGCTGATTATAATTCTGAAGAGAATAGCGGTAACGAAGGCACCCCTCACCTATCCGCTGGTGGCTACGAAGGCCTTGAGCACAAAAAGAACCAGGATGCTGACGCCTACAATGCCAAAGAGTTTCGCGAAAACGGCCACGCGGACTTCTTCCTTGCGGCGGAGGATCATAAGACCCCGATCGCGGCGGTGATTGGCAAAATGCTTGGCGGCGGTGACGCCAAATACAAGGGAAGTAAAGAGCTTACGCAAGCCATTACTATCCCCGCTAACGGTGGCGTGCAGGTATATAAAAGCATCGGCCTGAGCTCGGGTGTTACAGCTCAAGACGAAGCCGCGATCAATGCGCAAAAAGTTGCGACAACGTTCATCACCGGCAACTATTCCTGGGACCATGGCGGCGGCATCATGTCGAACGGCGACCTGTACATGGGCGCGCCTGAGGACACGTATGTCTATCCGAGCCTTAAGCTCAAGGCGACCAAGAAGCTGAAAGGCCGCGACCTCAAAAAAGAGGAGTTCTCCTTTACGGTGTATCGCAAGAATTCAGACAACCCTTTGGCTGGCACGACATTCAATCGCAACGTTTGCACCGAGGTTGGAACAGCAAAAAATGATGCAAGCGGCAATATCACGTTTGACCTTGGTGAACAGTTCGCAACGGGTGGCACGGGTAACGAAATCACATACTACTTGGTCGAAGATGCCGGCGATGATCCTGACATCACGTGCGACTCCAGTGTGTATGAGATTGTGGTACGGACCCAGGATAAGCCGACCAAGCTCATGACTGTTCCGAGTAAAAATAATCCGAACGAAGAGAAGGAATTTCTCATCCATAACTACACGATTACAGACGTCAACGGGACCAAGTACGAACTCGATAAGTCTGGGAAGTGGGTTAACAAAAAAACGTGGAGTGTCGCGAAGAATGTCGACGGCTATTATCAAATTATCTGTGAGGACGGTTCGCCGACTTTCACTAACGTATGTACCGCGTACGACTCGACTGGCGTTTGGATCCCTAAGGCGACCAAGGTCGCTAAGGGTGGCGAGATGAAGGAGTTCACGCTCGAGTTTGCGGATAACGAGAACTTCGATAGTCCCAAGACGGTTATGACCGACCCCGACGGCGTGATTACCACCACTGCCGACGGCAAGAAGTCTCAGACCCGGAGCTTCGACGAGATTGAGTACAAACTCGATCAACTCGACAAGCTCAAGACCGACTCTACTGGCCGTGGCGCCTCCAAGACCTTCACGTACTATGTGCGCGAGAAGGACGAACACTTGACCTATCCGCATTACAAGTTTGATCAGTCGGTCTACAAGTTCACGGTTACGGCAACGGATAATGCCGAAGGACACATCGACTGTGCGGTGACCTACAGGAAGGGAACCGTTGACCCCGGCGGTACGTGGAAAGACACCGATAATAAGGACCACGAGTTTCCCGACACTACCCCCACCTTCACCAACACCTACTCCACCTCTTTGCCCCTTTCTGGTATGTCGGGCGTCACTCTGACGTACCTTGCCGGCGCGGCGGTGCTTTGCGCTGCTGCGGCCTGGATGCACATTCGTCGTAAGACGAATGCGAAGGGAGGTAAGCGTCGTGAATAAGAAAGTTTGCTCCTTCCCGATCTTGTTTGCGCTGCTTGCCCTCCTGATCGGCACCTGCGCGGTCGTGTTCCCCGCTTCCGCGCAGGCTGCGCCGACCTCGACCGGTTCCATCACGGTGAGCGGCACCGTGGCGAGCAGCTACGACGCCTACCAGATCTTTAGCGCCAGCGTCGTCGACGGCGACAACGACGCCAAGATCGCTACCGACCTCGCCTGGGCAAGCGACGCCGTGCGCGCCGCTGCGCTGCCCGTGCTGCACAGCGGCGGCATGCCCAAATCCCAGACCACCGCGCAGGAAGCTGCCGAGTGGCTCAACGCCGATTCCCACCTTACGAGCACGCTGAGCGCACAGCTCGCTCGTTCCCTCCAGAGCTCTGGCGCCGTGTCTGTGGCCCTTAACGCGGGCACGACGGCCGAGCTGCCCTGCGGCTACTGGCTCATCGTCGCCGCCGCCGACGCCATTTCCCAGAACGAAGTCGGCACCGCGCCGATCATGGCCCTGGTCGGCGGCAGCGCCGTCACCGTCAAGCCCAAGGCCGCGACGCCCAAGGTCCAAAAGCACGTGCTGGAGGACGGCACCGCCGCCTGGCAGAAGGCCGCCGACGCCACGGTCGCCGACGACCTGTACTGGCGCCTCTCTGCCACGGTCCCGGCGGGTCTTACCGCCTACGACACCTATACGGTGCGGTTCGTCGACACCATGAGCGCGGGGCTCGACCCCTCCAAGGTCGCCGCGAGCATGCGCGTGTACGTGGCGGCGGGTGCGGACGGAGGCTTTGACGCAGTCTCGGCCGGCAGGGACGGCCGCGCCGGCACCGAGCCCGCGGAGGGCTGGACCGATATCACGGCCCAGTGCGCCACCAAGGTAGCGGCCGACGGCAAGACCTTCACCGTGCGCACCGGCGACCTGATCGCCGCGCTCGGCGGGGCCGACGCCTTTACCGCGGGCGCCCGCGTGGTCGCCGTGTACAATGCGCCGCTCACCAGCGCATGCAACCACGGCATCGCGAAGGGCAACCCCAACGAGGTCTACCTGCGCTACCCGCGCTCTCCCTTTGCCGACCAGTCCGGCGACGCCGGCTTTACCCGCACGCCGAGCGACGATGCGTGCGCCTACACCTGGGATCTCGCGCTCACCAAGCGCGGCAGCGACGGCGACAAGCCGCTTGCCGGGGCGGTTCTGAGCATCGCCGACGACCGCGGTCGCACGCTGGCGGCCGACGGCACGTGGGATGCAGAGGGCAAGGCCACCGTCACCACGGGCGAGGACGGCCGCGTGACCGTTTCGGGCGCGGACTCGGGCAAGCTGGAGGTCCGCGAACTCAAGGCGCCCAAGGGCTACACCGCCTTTGAGGGCACGCGCTCCGTGACGGTCAAGGCCGAGGGCCTGGACGTCGACCAGGTGGCCGCCGCCAAGCCCAAGCTCACCATCACGGCCGAGTCGCCCCTGCGCGCCGACAGCGCGGACGGGTCGACGGGCAGCCTGGAGGCGTCGCTCATCAACACGCCCACCGGCACACCCCCTAGCATTACCACCGGAGGCTTTATGCCCTCGACTGGCGATATGGCAATGTACGCCGCGGCCGCCGCAGCGGTCGCCGGAGCCGCGCTCATCGTGGTCGCGCTCCTGGTCAAGCGGGGGGGTGGCAGCCATAAAGAGTAGCTGGCAGCCCCACAGAGAGCGGGGCGAGACGTAGCGAAGTAGATGCTAAGACACAGACAGACAGATTTAGATCAAATGGAATTCGAGCAGAAAGCAGAGGAAAAGAAGATGAGCATGAGCAAGAACATCGCACGCCTGGCAGTAACCGCCGGCCTCACGGCGGCGCTGAGCTTCGGCGGAGTCATGGCCCCGGTGACCATGGCGTTTGCTGCGGAGGGCGACAATAGCATCACGATCAATTGGGTCGACGAAGCCAACAAGGACAATTCGTTCAAGGCTTATCAGATCTTCAAGGCTAAGGTTATTGACGCCCAGGACGGCAGCGGCAAGATTGCTTCTGACGTTAAGTGGGCAGTGGGCGAACAGGCTCAAAAGGACATTATTAAGGCTATTAGGGATAGCGAGGGCTATTCGGATTCTGATAGCAAGTTGCCTGCAGTGAATACCGAAACCGGGAAAGATCCTGCAACCCCGCAAAATGTGGCAGATTGGCTTTCTGCAAATGTGCAGAATAAGACAACTGCCAGCGCGAACGGCAATAAGGGGACGCGAGTTGCTCCTGGCGACGTGCTGTATTCGATTGCTCAAGCTGTGATGAAAGACGAGAATGCTGTTGGCGATTCCTTTAAGGCGGGCGATTCGTGGACGCGTCCGGTCGCTGCTGGCGATGGTTACTACCTCTTCGTATCTGATGATCTTACGAATGAGGCCAAGCCGAACACCGGCACCTCCCCGATTTTCGCTATCGTAGGTGGTAAGCCCGTAACGGTCACCGAGAAGACCAGCATCCCCACGGTCGATAAGCAGATTCTCGATGACACCGCAGACAAGACGGCCGCTACTGCCACGAAGGACGACTGGAAAAACGTGGGCGATGCCTGGATTGGGCAGGTAATCGACTACAAGTTGACTGGTACTGTTGCGGCCAATATTGCCACATATAATAAGTACCAGTATGTGTTCCAGGACCATCTCTCTGTTGGGCTGGATGCCGGCCTAGATTCCGTCGTAGTTACTATTGGAGATGTTACCATCCCTCGTGTAGATGCTGGTCAGCTCGCAAATGGCTATACGGTAGATCTTAAGGAAACCAAAGACAAGTCCGGGAACTCTACGGGCAACGATCTGACGATTTCCTTCGATAACCTCAAGGCTGCTGCGGAGGCCAAGGGTGTTACACTCAATGAGAATTCCGAGGTCGTTGTGAAATACAAAGCAACGCTGACTGACAAGGCTGAATATACTACCACCGGCAACACCAATGATGTTAAACTCGTCTATTCGAATAATCCCATGACTAGCGGCACCGGTACCTCCACGTCGAAGCGAGTTACCGACCATGTTTTCCGCCTGGATGTGACCAAGGTCGAAAAGGATAACGAGGGCCAAAAACTTGAAGCTACCTTCCAAGTTAAAATGACCAAAGAGGGAGGGAAAGAGCTTAAGGATAATAGGTGGCTGACCCAAACTGGCGGCATTACCGACAAAGAGGAAAAGGCCGGAAAATTCACGACCAGCAAGGGCACTGACAAGATTTATATCCCTGGTCTTGTTGCAGGAACGTATGAGATTACCGAATGCAATACTCCTGCTGGTTACAACACCCTTGCTCCGTTTACCATTACGGTGGATCCGACATACGACGAGGATGGCACTCTGACGGGGCTCGATGTAACGCCCAGCAATACCGAAATGGTTACTCCCAGTACTACAAATGACGCGACCATTCCTGTCACCATCAAGAACAAGAAGGGCTCCGGCCTCCCGCTCACCGGTCTCAACGGCGTGACCTTCACTTGGATTGCTGGTGGCGCGGTGCTGTGCATCGGCGTGGCTCACCTCATCCGCAGCCGTAAGCAGGCCGAGGAGTCCGAGCA
>CABUVB010000002.1 GCA_902494815.1 uncultured Collinsella sp.
AGCGGGCCCACGTTGGTGTCCGTCACGATGACGGCCTTGGTGCCGCCGGCAGTGGCGCGCACGAGCGGTCCCGCCTGCTCCAGCAAAAACGTGCCAACATGCACCTGGTAGGGGCGTGCGGTGTCGATATCGATGGTAATCGCCATAAGCTTCGGTCCTTTCGACCTGGCGTGATGGGTGGTCTAGTGGGAGGCCTCGTCGTCGAGTGCACGCTTAATGCGGTCGCCCTCGGCAAGAAGATTTTCCAGATAGCGTTGGTCGCGGTCCTTGAGCGCTCGGCTGTAGGCGCCAAGCGACTCGATCAGATGGTCGATCTCGAAGGCGAGCGCGTCGGCGTCGTCAATCATGAGCTCGGACCACATTTGCGGGTTGAGGTGCGCCACGCGGGTGAGATCGCGGTAGCTACCGGCCGAAAAGCCGTGGTGGACCTGGGCAGTGGGGCTTTTGACGTAGGCGTTGGATACCACGTGTGCAAGCTGGCTCGTGAAGGCGATGACGCGGTCGTGCTCGGCGGCGTTCGTTACGCTGAACTTGCCAAAGCCCAAGGGGCGCACCATCTCGCGCACCTGGCCCAAGAGCTCCAGCTTAAGGGCATCGTCTACCGCGGGCGGAACGAGCACCATGGGAGCGCCCTGGAACAGGTCGGCGCGGGAGTGCGCGTAGCCCGAGAACTGGGTGCCCGCCATGGGGTGCGCGCCCACAAAGTAAAAGCCGTTCTCGCGGGCAAGCTCAAAGGCCCGCTCACACACAATGCCCTTGACGCCCACCGTGTCGATCACCACGGGACCCATGATGGCCTCGGTATCGGTGGCGTCGGCGAGTGCCTGGGCATGCGCCTCGAGCCACTCGATGCATGCCTCGGGATAGCAGGCAAGGACGATGATGTCGCATTCGCCGAGTGTCTTGTCGTTGAGCTCTCCGGCGACAGTGCCCATGCTGGCGGCCGTCATGACATCGTCATCGGGGTCCCAGGCCAGCACACGGACGCCCGCCTGCGCATAGCCGCGGGCAAAACTGCCGCCGATGAGGCCAAGGCCGACGATGCCGGCGCACTTAGGGCCGCCCTGGTTAACGCGCGCGTTTCTCACCGTACCCATGGGCTACTCCATGGTCTCTTGGCAGACAACCTCGCGGATGGCTCGGATGCGGCGCATGGTGTCGTCGAACTGGTCAGGGGTGAGGGCCTGGGCGCCGTCGGACCAGGCGCGGCTCGGCTCGTCGTGGACCTCGATCTCCAGGCCGTTGGCACCGCAGGCGGTCGCGGCGAGCGCCATGGGCTCGACGTAGCGGGTGTAGCCGGTGGCGTGGCTGGGGTCGGCGACGACGGGCAGGTGCGACAGGTGGTGCAGCACCGGCACGGCGTTGAGGTCGAAGGTATTGCGGGTGCGGGTCTCGAAGGTGCGGATGCCGCGCTCGCACAGGATGACGTTGTCGTTGCCCTCGCTCATGATGTACTCGGCGGCCATGAGCAGCTCATCGATCGTGCCGGACATGCCGCGCTTAAGCAAGACCGGAGTCTTGGTCTTGCCGACCTCTTTGAGCAGAGGGAAGTTCTGGGCGTTGCGGGCGCCGATCTGCATGACGTCGATCTTCTTGTCCAGGAAGACCTGCACGTCGCGTGGGTCCATGATCTCGGTGACGATCGGCATGTCGAGCTCGGCAGACGCCTCGCACAGCAGGTCGAGGCCGGCAGGGCCCATGCCCTGGTAGGCGTAGGGGGAGGTGCGGGGCTTGTAGGCACCGCCGCGCAGCATCGTGGCGCCGGCGGCCTTTACGCGACGTGCGATGCGGATGAGGTTCTCGCCCTCGACGGAGCAGGGACCGGCGATGACCTGGAACTGGTCGCCGCCGATCTTGACGCCGTGGCCGCAGTCGATGACGGAGTCCTCGGGGTGGAACTTGCGGTTGGCGCGCTTGAACGGCTCCGAGACGCGCTGCACGCGCTCGACGACATCCATGGACTCGAGCAGGAACGGGTCGATCTTGGTCGTATCGCCCACCAGGCCGATGATCGTCTCGTTCTCGCCGCGCGAGACGTCGGTCTTCAGGCCTTTTTTCTCAATCCAGCTGACGATATGGCCGACGGCCTCGTCGCTGGCTCTCTGCTTTAAAATTGCAATCATGGTGTGCCTCTCACCTCGATGGATAACTTTTGCAAAAACGGCCCGCATCGCGAGCCGTGTATATATGGTGCATGAGAGTTTATACTATCTGACTCGCTTTTGCCTTCTAAAGTGGGCCGTTGCGCCGCGTCTTCCTCGGAATTGCAAAGCTTTTTCTTTTATTTTGATAGCCCGTGGTGCACTTGGGTATAATGCCAAACGTTGGCCCTATTAGCTCAGGGGATTAGAGCGTCTGCCTCCGGAGCAGAAGGCCGTTGGTTCGAATCCAACATGGGGCACCATCGAACGTAAGACCGTCCGAACCTCGCATGGTCCGGGCGGTTTTTCTTATACCGACGCGACGTGATGGGACGTGGTATGGCAGCAACGGATATCGAGCGTGGACTCTCGACCGCCGAGGTCGAGGAGCGCATCGCCGCCGGTAAGATCAACCGCAACATGGAGCTCAAGACCAAGTCGGTCAAAGAGCTCATCATCGAGAACCTTTGCACGTTGTTCAATTTGATTAACGTGATCTTGGCGTTCCTGGTCATTTTGACCGGTTCGTTTAAGAATCTGACGTTCCTGTTCGTGGTGTTCCTTAATACCGCTATTGGCGTCATCCAGTCCATGCGTTCCAAGAAGATGGTCGATAAGCTCACACTGCTGACCTCCAAGAAGGCCATCGCGGTGCGCGACGGCGCCGAGGTGGAGCTCGACCTGGACCAGATCGTGCTCGACGACATCATCCGCCTGGGGCGCGGCGACCAGATTCCGGCCGACGCCGTGGTGGTATCGGGCGAGGCGCTCGTGAACGAGAGCCTGCTGACGGGCGAGAGCGACCTTATTAAGAAGCAGCCCGGTTCCGAGCTCATGAGCGGCAGCTTTATCGACTCGGGCCTGCTGCGCGCCCGCGTGATCCATGTCGGCGCCGACAACTACGTGGCCAAAATTAATAACGAGGCCAAGTACGTCAAAAAGGTCAATTCCGAGATCATGAACGCGCTTAACGCCATCGTGCGCTTTGCGAGCATCATCATGATCCCGCTCGGTTTGGCGTTGTTTGCCTCGAGTGTGAGCGAGCTGTGGGATGCCGCGGGAACCCCGGGCGATAGCGCGCTTTCGTGGTGCTTCTCCGAGCTGTTGGCTGGTCATGTGCCTTCGTCGGCGCTGCTGTCCACGGTGGGCGCCCTGCTGGGCATGATCCCGCAGGGCCTGGTGCTGCTGACCTCGTCGGTGCTTGCCATCGCCACGGTGCGCCTGGCCCGCCGCAAGGTGCTGGCGCAGCAGCTCTACTGCATCGAGACGCTCGCTCGCGTCGATGTACTGTGCCTGGACAAGACGGGCACCATCACGTCGGGCCGCATGGAGGTCGAGGGCACGTATCCGCTGCCGGTTGAGGGCGTGAGCCTAGACGCCGGCTCGGACGAGGCGGCCGTTCCCGTCGATACCACGGTGCTCGATTTTGCGCTGGCTAACGTCGCGCGTGCGACTTCGGCCGATGCCAACGAGACCTGCCAGGCGCTGCTCAACTATTACGCCGATCGCCCGGTCGAGGTGTCTGAGCCGCTGTCGGTCATTCCGTTCTCGTCCTCCAAAAAGTGGAGCGGCGCGTCGTTTGCGCAGGGCTCCTATGTGATGGGTGCGGCGCAGTTTGTGCTCTCCGATCGTGTGTTTTCGCAGGTCGAGAACCGTGTCGCCGAGCTTGCCGATACCTGCCGCGTGCTCGTGGTAGCGCGCGTGGACGGCTTTTCGCCCGATGGCGATATGGTGGGCGAGGCCGAGCCCGTGGGCTTTGTGACCATCCGCGACGAGATCCGTACTTCGGCGGCCGAAACCATCGGCTACTTTAACGAGCAGGGCGTGACCCTCAACGTAATCAGTGGCGACGACCCGCGTACGGTGTCGTCGATCGCGCGCGTGGTGGGCGTGCCGGGGGCGGACGCTTATGTGGACGCCACGACGCTCGATACGCCGGCCAAGCTCGATGCCGCAGTGGACCGCTACCATGTCTTTGGTCGTGTGACCCCGCAGCAGAAGCGCGAGCTCGTGCGGGCGCTCAAGCGCCGCGAGCACACCGTGGCCATGACGGGCGACGGCGTCAACGACGTGCTGGCGCTCAAGGAGGCCGACTGCTCCGTCGCCATGGCGGCTGGCTCTGATGCCGCGCGCAACGTGGCCGAGATCGTACTCGTCGACAACGACTTTGCCTCTATGCCCGCCGTGGTGGCCGAGGGCCGTCGCTCCATCAACAACCTGCAGCGTTCGGCCTCACTGTTCCTGACCAAGACGCTGTTCTCGATGGGCCTGGCGGCGCTGTGTATCGCGCTGCCGCCGTACCCCTTCGAGCCCATCCAGATGACGCTCATTAACTTCTTCTGCATCGGCGCGCCGGGCTTTGTGTTGGGCCTGGAGCCCAACAATGCTCGTGTGAAGGGTGCGTTTTTGACGAACGTACTCAAGCGTGCACTGCCGGCGTCGATTGCGGTCATTTTGGCTGCGGCGCTCGATATCTTTGTGGCGCGCGTGTTTGGCTTTCGCCAGCTCACGCTGTCTACGATGTGCCTGCTTACGTCGTGCGCGGCGAGCGTCAGCCTAATCTGGCGCATCTCGCAGCCTCTCACGCCCTTACGTGTGGTGCTCTTTGTGTTTGTAGTCGCCGGCATCCTGGTGGGCGTTATCGGATTCCCGGAGCTGCTGTCTATTGCCAACCTGTCGATGGGCCAGATGGTTATCTTGGCTGTTATCGTGGTCTTTACCTGCTCGGTGTTCTTTAAGCTCGCCACGATGATGGATTCGCTCAAGCCGCGTCGTCGTCATGCCGCAACTGGTTTTGGCCGTGGTGTGCGCGTCCACCTGGGTCGCGGTGGCGGCAAGGTGAGCTCGACGGGTTCGACGGCCGAGCGTTTTGCCAAGCGCGTCGCCGCCGACATGGCGCAGCGCCGCGAAGATCGCACCGCTCGCGAGGCCGAGGCCCGTGCACTCGAGGGCGTGGCCCAGGCCCAGCCCAAGAAAAAGAGGAGTACCGGAGCCAAGCGCTCTCGCGTGACCAAGTCCGCCCAAGGCATCAAAGTCTCGATGCCAAGCAAAAAGAAGAAGTAACTACGCGCCCTGGCGATGTTGAATTGGTGCCTTGCTCCTGTGGGGCCGTGGCGATGTTATGCTCTAACCTCGATTGTTTGAATTGCTTCGAAAAGAGGATGCCGTGATCTGTCCGCATTGCCTTAAGACTATCGAGGACGGCGCCTCGTTCTGCCCCTACTGCAACGCCTATGTGGGTCCGGGCGATGGCCCCGAGCACACCGAGTTCGTGTTCTGCGAGGGCTGCGGTGCCCGTCTTTCTCCGCACGATCGTACGTGTCCCAAATGCGGACGCCCCGCTCCGGGTATCCTCTCCGAGGACGCGGCCGCATCCGACCTGGCAGCGGGCCGCACGGCGGGCTTTCCGCGCCTAACGCAAGAGCAGATCGATACCGAGGTGCCGCATGCGCCCGCCTCAGCTGCCGCGGTTCTTTCGGACGCCGCCGATCCTAACGAGACCTGCGTGCTGCCGGCTTTCGATAAGGATTTCGGTATCCCCAAGGTCGATATTCCCACGCCCGTTTCCCTGCACGACGATGCTCAGAAACCCAAGCGCAAAGTGCATCCCGACGAGGACGCCTATCACAAGCACAAGCGTCATATCCCCAAGCCGCTCATCGTCATCGCGGTACTTGCCGTCGTTTGCGGCGGTGCCTATTGGTTCGTGACGACCGATCCCATGGGTGTCATGCCTGGCTTCTACGACCAGTTTGGCCAAGCTGCACAAACCACCTTCCCCACGCGCCAAAAGGGCGAGGCGACTGAGGACGATACCAAGCAAGACGATTCTGCCGAGGTGGTCCAGGAAGAAACCGTGCTGACCGATGATCAGCTCTATACCAGGCTCGACGGTCTGTATCAGACCATCGTGTCCTACGGTGACGAGGACCAGATCGGCGAGGTCATCGATTCCTTTAACAACGGCTATCTCCGAACGCCGCTGTCCACCCGTCAGGAGCTGTCGCAGAGTGCCTACGCCCTGCGCGACCAGATCAAAAAGACGCAAGATGAGCTCAACAACCTTAAGTACCAGGACGATACGGTCTATGCGGATGACATCGCCCACTTAAAGCAGCTTGCCGAGTGGATGTACGAGCGCGTCGACGTGATCTGCCAGAGTTGGGACATCTCGCTGGCCATTCCCGATGGCGAGTCGATGAGTTCTCACCAAAGCGAGATCCTGGCGCCCATCGCTCAAAGCGGCAACAGCGCGCTGAATCAGTACGACGCCAACGTGGGCTCCTGGAAGCCGCAGCAGCGTTCCTAAAATTAGTTCGCCATAGTCGGCATAACCTACGTGCGCAATTGATGTAAGCGCATGCTTATTGCTACAATTCTTACAAATATGCTTTAAACGCACGAGGAAGGAACCACATGTTTGGTTTTAAGAAAGAGCTCTACACGCCCGAGTATCAGCTTGCCGGCGACGAGTGCGCCGTTATCGAGACGTCGAAGGGTACCATCAAGGTCAAGTTTGACGGCGAGGGCGCTCCCATTCATGTCGCGAACTTCTGCGAGCTTTCTACGATGGGCTTCTATGATGGCCTTAAGTTCCATCGCTATGTGCCCGGTTTTGTCATCCAGGGCGGCGACCCCAATACCCGCGATATGTCCGGCGCCGACGTCGCCGCTGGTCTTGAGGGCCCCGACGGCATGCCCGGTACCGGTGGCCCCGGCTACTGCATCAAGGGCGAGTTTGCCACCAATCCGCGCAACAGCCATGTCGATGGTGCCCTTGCCATGGCACGTTCCATGGACCCCGATTCCGCGGGTTCGCAGTTCTACTTCTGCCTGGGCGCCCAGCATAACCTCGATTCCGGTTACACCGTCTTTGGTACCACGGTCGAGGGTCTCGATGTGATTTCGCAGCTGCGTGCCGGCGACGAGATCGTCCATGTCGAGATCGTTCACGAGTAAAGGGGACTTCCTTGAATAGCCAGCTGATCCAACAGGGCCGCGCCGCTTACCGCGCGGGTGATTTTTCCGCTGCAGCCCAGATGCTTGGGGCGGCAAAGACTCCCGATGAGATTATGGGCGAGGCCGATCACCTTCGTGGCAACGCCTTGATGCACCTGGGCATGTATGCCGAGGCCGCCGAGGCTTATGCTGCCGCCCTCAACGACGGCACCTACGGCAAGCGCGGCGCGCTGCTCACCAACCGCGGCAAGGCGCTCGCCGCCGTGGGCGACTACACGACGGCCGCCCAGGCGTTCTCTGCTGCTACGCAGGACGCTTCCTATGCCACGCCGTTCAAGGCCTATCTGGGCCTGGGCAATGCGCTGTTCCAGTCGGGCGATTATGCCAACGCGGGTACTGCCTTCCGTCAGGCTGCCATCGACGGCGCCAATCCGGCTCCCGCCGCCGCACTCGGCGAGCTCGGTCGTTGCTTCATTAAGCTCGGCCGTCCGGCGGATGCCGTGGAGACCTACCGCACGGCTATCGACTTTGCCGGCCCCCGCGACGACACGCGTGCGCTCAATGCCGGCATGGGTCAGGCGCTTTCTGCCGCCGGCCGTCCCTCCGACGCACTCGACGCCTTTAACGCCGCTACTGTCGATGGCATCTACCAGCTCACTTCCGAGCAGGCCGATGAGCTTGCCCGCGTGCATGATTCGCTTGCCGCACTGTCTGCCCAGACGGCTATGGCCACGGCTCCGGCGCCCGCGATGGACGCTCCTGCCGTCGATCCGCTCGATCCTACGGGCGCGACCGGTCAGTTTATGCCCGATCCCTCGGACACCGGCTTCTTTACGTTGTCCGAGTCCGAGATGGTCCAGCAGGACCGTCAGGACCGTAAGCAGGCCAAGGTCCGTCGTCGCCATCGCCACACGGGTCTCAAAGTCTTCATCGTGCTGCTTCTGCTCATTTTGATCGCCGCGGGCGGTCTGGGCTTTGCCTACACGCGCGGCTTTGGCTTCCCGTCCCAGGAGTCTGTCGTTACCGATCTGTTCCAGGCTGCCGGCGACGGTGACACCGCAAAGGCCGAGTCTTGCCTGGCCTCGAGCCTGTCCGAGGACGCCAAGTCGATGATCATCTCCTCGATTCCGCAGGGTGCCACCGTGTCCGTCGAGGGCATGGATCAGTCCATGACCGAGACGACCGCCAAGGTTAAGGCATCGCTGTCCAAGGGCGGCGAGCAGGAGTACACCGTCAAATTCGTGCGCTCCGACAACCATATCGGCTGGGCCGTTTCCTCGCTCGATATGGATTTCTCGGCTGCTGACAACCAGTAGTGACCTTATGGGATTTAGCTTTGCCCGGCGCTTCACCGCAAGTGAGGTGCCGGGCTTGCGCTAGTATCATGAACTAGTAGTTTTCCAGCAATCATCCAACACATCAGGAGTTGCGTTGTTTTCTTTGATGGATATGTTCTTCGGTAGCTATGCGGGCGATCTTGCCATCGACCTCGGCACCGCAAATACGCTTGTCTCCGTGCGCGGCAAGGGCATCGTCATCCGCGAGCCCTCTGTTGTCGCCATCGACAAGAACGACGAGCGCATCCTGGCGGTCGGTATCGAGGCAAAGCGCATGCTCGGCCGTACGCCCGGCAACATCGTGGCCGTTCGTCCCCTGAAGGACGGCGTCATCGCCGACTTCGATGTTACCGAGGCCATGCTTCGCTACTTTATCGACAAGGCTTCCGAGAAGCGCTATCCGTGGACCCCGCGTCCGCGCGTTGTCGTCTGCGTTCCCTCCGGCGTCACGTCGGTCGAGAAGCGAGCTGTCTTTGAGGCCACGATCCAGGCCGGTGCCCGCCAGGCCTACCTGATCGAGGAGCCCATGGCCGCCGCTATCGGCGCCGACCTGCCCGTCGAGGAACCCACCGGCTCCATGGTCATCGACATCGGCGGCGGTACCACCGAGGTCGCCGTTATCGCCATGGGCGGCATTGTCGTCTCGCAGTCCATCCGTATTGCCGGCGACGAGTTCGATCAGGCCATCCTCACGCACGTTCGCGATGCCTACAACCTGGCCATCGGCGAGCGTACGGCAGAGGACATCAAGATCAAGGTCGGTTCCGCCGTGCCGCTCAAGGACGAGCTCGACGTCGAGGTCAACGGCCGCGACGTGATCACCGGTCTGCCCAAGACCGTGCGCATCGAGAGCGAGGAGATTCGTCGCGCGCTCAACAAGCCGCTCGACGAGATGGCCAAGGCCGTCAAGGACGCCCTCGATGCCACGCCTCCCGATCTCGCCTCGGACCTTATGTACTACGGCATTTTGCTGACCGGTGGCGGCGCGCTGCTGCGCGGTCTCGACGTGCGCCTGCGCGATGAGACCGGTGTTTCGGTCAACGTCAGCCCCACGGCGCTCGATAACGTCGTTAACGGCTGTGCCCGTGTGCTCGAGGCCAATGCGTTTGATGGCGGCTTCGTCCAGACCAATGCTTAATTTCCAAAAGGTGGATTCCATTTGGCACGATCTTCGGGTTTCTCCACAAATCTGAATACCAAGCGACAATCAACGGGTATGCGCCCGTTGATTGTTTTCAGCCTGATTTCGGTGTTGCTGCTCACGTTTTACATCCGCGAGGGCGAGGCAGGACCGATTCATGCCGTGCGTTCGGGCGTAACGACGATTACCTCGCCGGTGCGCTTTGTGGGTTCGGCTGTGGCGGCTCCTTTCAATGCCATCGGCAACGTGTTCTCTAACCTTACGGCGTCGCAGGACACGCTCGACGAGCTCAAGAAGCAAAACGAGGAGCTGACCTCTAAGGTTGCTGAGCTCTCCGAGGCTCAAAAGACCGCCGAGCGTCTGGAGGGGCTGGTCGGGCTGCAGTCGACCTACAACCTCAAATCGACCGCTGCTCGTATCGTTGGTGCCTCGGGCGATGCCTGGACCTCGACCGTAACCATCGACAAGGGCTCTGCCGACGGCCTTACCATCAACATGCCCGTGACGAGTTCTGCCGGTGTTATCGGCCAGATTATCGAGGTATCGGCCAAGACCTCTACCGTGCGCCTTATTGGCGACGAGAACTCGGGTGTGTCCGCCATGGTACAGGACACGCGCGCCCAGGGCATGCTGCAGGGTCAGGCTGACGGCACGCTGCGTCTTGAGTACGTGAGCGTCGACTCCGATGTTAAGGTTGGCGACATCATCGTGACCTCGGGCATTGGCGGTGTATTCCCCAAGGGTCTACCGCTCGGCACCGTCTCGTCGGTTGAGAAGTCGGCAAACGACGTGTACTACACCATTGTGGTGCGCGCTCAGACCACGGCCGAGAACAACGAGGAAGTGCTGGTCATCACCTCGCTGACCGACGAACAGTCGGCCTCGGATGAGGACGTGAGCACGGCCAACAGCACACCGCAGGGAACGTCGCGCGATGCTGCGACCAAGACGAAGGACGAGAGCTCGGATGACAGTTCCGACACGTCCGAGACGACCGATTCCGGCTCGAGCGAATAGGGGGCATGTCCATGGATCTACACGAGCAGGGGATGAGCTCCCGTACGTTTGTGATCGCCGCCATCGTGTGCGTGCTGCTGCAGGCAGGCCTGGCACCGCAGATCTCCATTGCGGGCGGTCGCGTCAACTTCATGATTATTCTGGTGTGCCTAAGCGTGTTCTCGGGCGACCCGACCCGTGCCGTCGTGTGCGGTTTTTGCAGCGGCTTGTTTTATGACCTGTCCGCTGCCGTGCCGGTGGGCGTTATGTCACTCCTGCTGACCGTGGGTTCTTTTGCCCTGGTGCACAGCGCCGTCGGTCAGACGGGCGGTACCCCGAGTGCGCGCGGCGTCACTGTGGGCGCCTTCGCGCTCGTCATTAATGTGATCTACAGCATCATCTTGCTGTTTATGGGTTTGGAGACGAGCTTTGTCGTGGCGATCTTCGGCCATGCGCTGCCGTCCTCGATCCTGACGGGTCTGGTTGCCATTCCGTTTTTGATGTCTGGTGTCGTGCCGCAGTCCGGCTATGGATTCTCCGCGCGTGGCGGACGCCAGACGGGCATGCGCTTTAAGCCCAAGACCCGTAAGCTCAAATAGGGGAGGCCCGTAGATGTCTTCCCAGTTGACGGTTATTATCGCCGGTATCGTGCTGGTTGTGGCCATCGTGGTCGCGCTGGTCATCATGCGTCGTGGCGATTCCCGTTTTACCTACGATACGCAGCATGGAACGGCCCCGCGCGCCACCGAGGGCGAGGGCAATACCGCGGCGACCGCCTTTAAGGGCCGCTTTTCCATCCTCACCACGGGTGTGGGCGCGATGTTTGCGGCGCTCGCCGTCAAGCTGTGGGGCATGCAGATGGTCTCGTCGGACTATTACGAGAAGCAGGCTAATAGCAATCAGACTCGCACCGTTACCACTCCCGCTGTGCGCGGCCGCATCCTCGACCGCAATGGCGTGGCGCTTGTCCAGAACCGTCCCTCACTTGCTGTCGTGGCCTACCGCGACCTTGCCGAGGATGAGGTTCTGGTTCGCCATCTTGCCAACGTGCTTGGAATGCCTTACGTGGCGGTCCTTCGCAATATTCAGGACAATACAGAGGGCGCTCAGAGCCTGCATACCATCGCGACGGACGTCCGTCGCTCCACGGTTGCCTATATTCAGGAGCATGCCGGCGAGTTCCCGGGCGTCAAGATTGCCGAGCGTACCGAGCGCCAGTATCCATATGGCGAGACGGCATGCCATATCTTGGGCTATACCGGCACCATTACCTCCGAGCAGCTCGAGGCCCAGAATAAGAAAACCTCTGGCGATGATGATGCTTCTGCTGGCAAGATTACGTACCAGTCGGGCGATATCGTGGGCCAGGCGGGCGTTGAGAGCTACTACGAAAACCTGCTGCAGGGTATTCGTGGCGAGCAGACCGTCAAGGTCGATGCCTCGGGCAATGTGACCGGTCAGGCCGGCGCCGTGCCCGCGAAGGCCGGCTCCGATATTAAGCTCACGCTCGACCTTAAGATTCAACAGGCCTGTGAGACGGCGCTAGCGAGCGCTATCGAACTTGCCAAGACCACTGGCTACAGCAATGCCGGCAACGGCGCTGTGGTGTGTCTCGATCCCAACAATGGCGAGATCCTGGGCATGGCGAGCGAGCCCAAGTTCGATCCGTCCGTCTTTATCGGCGGTGTCTCAAATGACGTGTGGACCGAGCTCAATGATGACAAGGGTTCGCACCCGCTGCTCAACCGCGCCATTAGCGGACAGTACATGTCGGCCTCGACCATCAAGCCGCTCTCGGCACTGGCCGGTCTTGAGTTTGGAACCTACACGTCGGGGCAGACGACCAACTGCACGGGTTATTGGACGGGTCTGGGCAAGTCGTGGGGCAAGTACTGCTGGCTGCATTCCGGCCACGGCACCATGACGCTGCAGTCGGGTATCGCCAACTCGTGCGACCCCGTCTTCTACGACATGGGCAAGGCGTTCTTTTATGACGAGAAACATTCCGAGGGCCTGCAGGAGGTCTTTCGTCGCTGGGGTCTAGGCAAGACCTGCGGTATCGATCTGCCGAGTGAGGGCGCGGGCCGTATTCCCGATGCCGAGTGGAAAGAGTCGTACTTCACCGACGCATCTGCCGAGGACCGCAAGTGGAATGCCGGCGATATGACCAACATTGCCATCGGCCAGGGCGACATCCTGGTGACGCCCCTGCAGATGGCGTGCGCCTATATGGGTCTTGCCAACGGCGGCAAACAGTACGTGCCTCACGTGTTTTTGTCTGCCGTGTCGCGTGATGGCGACGGCGATGCCTATAAGTACAACGGCAAGGGCAAGAAGAAGCGCCTGGAGGCCAAGATCAACAGCGATTCGGATTTGGCTCTAGTTCGCAACGGCATGCACGACGTGATTTACACGGCATCGACGTCCCTGGCGGCGCACTTTGGCACCCTGACGCCGCAGGTATACGGCAAGTCGGGCACGGGCGAGAAAAGCGGCGAGGACGAATACGCGTGGTTCTGCGCCTATGCACCGGCCGATGATCCCAAGTATGTCATCGCTACCGTCCTGGAGCAGGGCGGCGGCGGCTCAGATACCGCGATGCATGTCGTGCGCGACGTGCTCGGCGTGATTTATGACGAGCCCGATACCTCTTCGGCCTCGGGCGATTCCTCGGTTCGATAGGAGGTTGCGATGGATTTTTCTCCGGCGGATCTGTTCCGTTCAACCAAGACCGGCTCTCGCAGCAGCCTGGACCGCGTCAACAAGCAACTTTCGGCCTCGCGCGGCACGTTTCGCCAAAAGGTGCATATCGGTGTGCTTGTGGCTACTGTGGCGCTCGTCGCCTACGGTGCCATCATTATCTGGTCGGCTTCGCAGTTTAAGGCCGATGCCTCGTTCTCACGCCATCTGCTGGGAATTGGCATCGGAGCGGTGCTGGCGGTGCTCGTCTGGCGAACCGACCTGCGCGGTATTTCCAATTTTTCGACGGCGTTGCTCGTCATCGACCTGATCGTGATTTTCTCGCCCAAGATTCCGGGTCTGTCCTATACGGGCGGTCTGGGCATGACGGGCTGGATCAAGATTCCCGGTATCGGCTTGACGTTCCAGCCGGTTGAGCTTGCCAAGCTCATCACCATCTTCTTTATTGCTACGCTTGGCTCGCAGTATAACGGTCGCATCGATACCGTTCGCGACTACGTCAAGCTCTGCGGCATGCTGTCCATTCCGTTTTTGGCCGTCGTTGCCATGGGCGACCTGGGCTCGGGCCTGGTCGTGCTGGTTTCGGGCGCCATCGTCATTTGTATGAGCGGTGCACGTCGCGAATGGGTGCTGTCGACCCTGGCCCTGCTCGTGGGCTTGGTGGCCCTCGTCCTGGCGCTCGATTCGGTCTTTGATTCGTTGCTCGGCCACGATGTGCTCATCAAGCAGTACCAGATGAACCGTTTGACGGTCTTTATCGACCCCGATAATGCCGATTCGGACGATGCCTACAACCTGCAGCAGTCGCTTATCGCCGTTGGCTCGGGCGGCTTCTTTGGTAAGGGCCTGGGGCATGCGACGCAGTCGGCCGGCGGCTTTCTGCCTGAGTTCCACACCGACTTCGTCTTCGCCTTCCTGTCCGAGACCTTTGGCTTTTGCGGTTCCTTTTTGCTCCTGTGCCTCTACGTGCTGCTGATCTTTTCGACGATTCGCGTCGCCTTTAAGTGCGAGTCGCTGTTCCTGCGTCTGTCGTGCGTAGGTATCGTTGGCATGTGGGCGTTCCAGACTTTCGAAAATATCGGCATGTGCATCGGCATGATGCCGATTACCGGTATTCCGCTACCGTTTATTAGCTTCGGTTCGTCTTCGATGATGATTCAGCTGCTGACGGTGGGTATCGTACAATCCATATGGCGGCATCGTTCGGGCGCCGCGTAACCGCTGGAGGGGTTTGCTATGAAAATTCCCGTAGATAAGCTGACCCGCGCTTTTAAGATGGGCGCGTCCGTTAAGAAGGATTCCGATACGCCGGTGCGCGTCTCGGTCTATCTGGATTCGTCCGCCTCGCGCTTTCTGGCCGAGACGGTGCGTGACGCCTTTGTGCCGCAGACGACCTCGGGCATTGTGCGCGTCGAGCGTCTGGGGGAGGAGCGAATTGCTCCAAAGACCGATACCGATGTGGTGCTGGTGCTCTCGTGTGGTTCCGACCGCTTGGAGAGTGCCGTGCAGGAGCTCGTGATCGCCGGCGCGCCCGTGTGCGTGCTTGCCGAGTCTGCTGTGGAGGTGCCGTTTATCGAGGAGTCCACGCCCATGCTCGGCGTGGTAGCGGCAACCGATAAGACGTATCTGCTCGAGACGCTTGCCCGCTGGATTCTCGATCGCACCGACAAGGAAACGGCTTTTGCGGCGAACTTTGCCTTCATGCGCATCGCGGCGGCCAACCGCATCATCACCTCGTGTGCGCTCACCAATATGGCGACCGGGGCTTTGGTGTTTTTGCCGGGCGCCGATTATCCCGTTATGGCGCTGGCGCAGGTGGGCATGCTCTTTGAGCTCGCTGCCGTCTTTGGACGCGGCATTAAGCCTGAGCGCGGCTACGAGGTCGCCGGCGTGCTTGCCGGCGGTCTTGTGATCCGCGCGGTCACCCGCGCGCTCGTCAAGCAGACGCCGCATATTGCGTTTGCCGTCAAGGCGCTCACTGCTGCCGCGGGCACCTATGGCATGGGCCGTGCGCTCGTTTCGCTCTACGAGCGCGATGTCGACTACAGCCGTGCCAACGAGGTGGTCACTGCCACGTTCTCCCGCGTTCGCGATCTGGTGACCACGGTCGCGGGCGCTACCCGTCCTATGGCGTCCTATCAGGACGCATCAGATCTCGCTGCTTAGGGGTTTTCCGTTGCGCGTTGCATACCAAGACTGTTTTCATTTAATTGAGCCGTTGCTCGCCAAGGTCGAGAAGCCGAGTCGCTATATCGATCACGAGTGGGGCACGCTTTCCAAGGCCGATGCCGACTACCGTTGCTGCCTGATCTACCCGGATGTGTACGAGGTTGGTCTGCCCAACCAGGGCATCGCCATCCTCTACAACATCCTTAACCAGGCCGAGGGCATCTCCTGCGAGCGTGGCTATGTGCCGTGGCCCGATATGGGTGATGCCATGCGCGAGGCGGGTATTCCGCTGCTGTCGCTCGAGGGTGCAGCGCCGGTCGCTTCGTTTGATATTGTCGGCTTGCATGTTCCGCACGAGATGGCGGTGACGAACTTCCTCGAGGCTCTCGACCTCGCTGGCATTCCGCTGTTAGCGGCCGACCGAGGTGAAGACGACCCCATTATCATCGCCGGCGGCCCCTCGGTGTACAACCCCGAGCCGTACGCGGCCTTCTTCGATGCCATCCTCATCGGCGAGGGCGAGGAATCGCTGCTCGAGACCTGCCAGCTGCATCGCCGCCTGCGTGACGAAGGGGTCCCGCGCGCGCAGATTGTCGAGCAGCTTGCATCCATTGTCGGCAACTACGTGCCGTCGCTCTATGAGGTTCGTCACGACGAGCCTTGCTCGCCGCATGGCTACACCGTGCCGCGTGAAGGCAAGGATGCGCCGACCGTGGTCTACAAGCGCGTCGTCGAGGATTTCGGCGCCACGAATCCGCTGTCGCAGTCGTGCGTGCCCTATGCGCAGCTGGTCCACGACCGCCTGTCTATCGAGATCCTGCGCGGCTGCGCCCGCGGCTGTCGTTTTTGTCAGGCCGGCATGACGTATCGCCCGGTGCGCGAGCGCTCGGCCGACCAGATCGTCTCGTCGGTGATTCAGGGTCTGGAAAAGACCGGCTATGACGAGGTGTCGCTGACCTCGCTCTCCACGACCGACCACTCCTGCATTCGCGACGTGCTCGGCAGGCTCAACCGTCGCCTGGAGGATACGGGTATTCGCGTGTCTATTCCGTCGCAGCGCCTGGATTCGTTTGGCGTGGATATGGCCGAGTCGGTTGCTGGCGAAAAGAAGGGCGGCCTGACGTTCGCGCCCGAGGCCGGCAGCCAGCGCATGCGCGACATCATTAACAAGAACGTGACCGAGGAGGACCTGGACCGTGCGGCCAAGGCGGCCTTCGAGGCCGGCTGGAACCGCATGAAGCTCTACTTTATGATGGGCCTTCCCAGCGAGCGCGACGAGGACATCGTGGCCATCGCCAATCTGGCCGATCACGTGCTGGAGCTCGGTCGTTCCGTGGTGCCCAAGGCTCGTCGCGGCTCGATCTCGGTGTCCATCTCGGTTTCGGTCTTTATCCCCAAGGCTGCCACGCCGTTCCAGTGGTGCCCGCAGCTCGACTACGACGACGTCAAGCGTCGCCAGAAGCTGCTTATCACGAGCGTTCGCAACCGTGCCGTCCGCGTGCATTACCACGATGCCGAGACTTCGCTCATCGAGGCCGCGCTGTCCCGCGCCGGTCGTGACATGACGCCCGTCATCATCGATGCTTGGCGTGCGGGCTCTCGCTTTGACGCCTGGGTAGAGCATTTCTCGCTCGATAACTGGAAGGAGGCTGCTGCCAAAAACGGCATTGACCTCAATGAGCTCGTGCACCTGCCCTACGAGTTGGACTGGCGCCTGCCGTGGGAGCATGTGAGCCCCGGCTGCACGCGCGGCTTCCTCGAACGCGAGTACCGTCGCTCGCTCGAGGGCGTCACGACTCCCGACTGCACCCGCACGTCGTGCACCGGCTGCGGAATCTGCCCCACGCTCCACGCCAAGAATGTATTGATGGGTGATCGCGCATGAGTGAGCGCCTGACCGACAACCCCTCGCTCTTTAGGCTTCGTGTTCGCTATGGCAAGCGCGATCGCCTTAAGTACCTGGGCCATCTCGAAGTAATCCATACCATTGAGCGCATTGTGCGCCGTGCGGGACTTCCCTATGCCGTCACGCAGGGCTTCTCTCCGCACATGCGCGTGGGCTTCTCTTCGGCGCTGCCGGTGGGTACGTCGTCGACCTGCGAGTGGTATGACCTGTTTATGACCGAGTTCGTGGCGCTCGACGAGGCGTTTGAGCGACTGTCTGCGGCATCTCCGGCCGATCTGGCGCCCATCGAGGCGGCGTACATCGACGTGCGCACGCCGGCGTTGACGGCGCAGCTCACGCGCCTGTCGTATCGCATCGACCTGCACTTGGATCCCGAGGCGCCCGTAAGCGCCGACGAGGTGCGTCGTGCGATCGACACACTGCGCGCGGACCATGGCATCGACTACGCGCGCGGAAAAAAGAGCAAGCGCTTGGATTTGGATCACACGCTCGTTGGCTATGAGCTCGCGGTGGGGGAGTGTGAGGACCATCTGGTGCTCATGCTCGACACCCATGCCGACAACGAGGGCTCCATGCGTCCGGAGATTTTGCTTTCTGCTGCTGATGTTTTGTTGCAGGGCTTGACCCCGGGCGTCGATGCACCTATTGTTTCCACCGGTATGCAAGACCTCGTGACCATCTGCTCCTACGATGTCGAGCGTCAGAATCAAGCATGCGAGGACGACGAGGGCCGACTCGTCAGCCCCATACCTGTGCGAACTTGTGGATTTGCTCCACATACTCGTTGACGGGGGTATTTTCGCCTGCTACTATATTCGGCTGTTGCACTAACTGATGCATGAAGGGCAAGTAAACATGTACGCAATCGTTAACACGGGCGGCAAGCAGTACAAGGTCGCCACCGACGATGTCATCACCGTCGAGAAGATCGAGGGCAATGAGGGCGACAAGGTCACGCTGCCGGTTATCTTCCTCAACGATGGTAAGAAGATCGTCACCGATCCCGACAAGCTGGCCAAGGCCAAGGTTACCGCTCAAATCGTTGAGCAGTTCAAGGGCGAGAAGCAGCTGGTCTTCAAGTTCCACAAGCGCAAGCGCTATCGTCGTCTGAAGGGTCACCGTCAGCAGCTCACCAAGCTGAAGATCGTGAAGGTTCAGGCTACCTCCCGCGCCAAGAAGGCTGTCAAGGCAGAGGCTGAGGCTGTTGCCGAGGCTCCCGTCGCCGAGTAGATTACACTCGTAACGAAAGAGTAGGTATACACAATGGCACACAAAAAAGGACTCGGTTCCTCCCGTAATGGCCGTGACTCCCGCGGTCAGCGCCTTGGCACGAAGCGCTATGCCGGCCAGACGGTAACCACGGGCACGATTCTCGTCCGTCAGCACGGCACGCACATCCACCCGGGTGAGAACGTTGGCCGTGGTAAGGACGACACGCTGTTCGCGCTGGTCGACGGTACCGTTGAGTTCCACAAGGGTATCAAGCACAGGGTCAGCGTACGCCCGCTCGCGAACGCGTAATTCACCCTTCATAGAGCACATATGTGGGAGGCACTTGAGTTTTAGGATTCAAGGGTCTCCCTCTTTTTTGTAGGAGGCGATTCTGTTGTCACAGTTCACCGATATCAGCCGCATTAACGTGTGCGGCGGCGACGGCGGAGCCGGATGCATGTCGTTTAGGCGCGAGGCATTTGTCCCCAAGGGCGGCCCCGATGGCGGCGACGGCGGTCGTGGCGGCAATGTCGTCATCCAGGCCGATGCTCAGCTGTCTTCGCTGATCGATTACCGCTTTAAGCATCACTTCCGCGCCGAGCGCGGCACGCACGGGCAGGGTGCCCGTCGTAACGGTAAGAGCGGCGAGGACCTGATTCTCAAGGTCCCTATGGGTACCGTGGTACGCGAGCTCGACCCCGAGACGCAGACCCCGATGTTCGAGATTGCCGACCTGGTGCACGACGGCGAGCGCGTCGTCGTGGCGCCCGGCGGTGCCGGCGGTCTGGGCAATACCCACTTTGTGACGTCGGTGCGTCGCGCTCCGGCCTTTGCCCAGCTCGGCGAGCCTGCCGAGGAACACTGGATCGAGCTCGAGATGAAGCTTATGGCCGATGCCGCGCTTGTGGGCTTTCCCTCGGTGGGTAAGTCATCGCTCATTGCGCGCATGAGTGCCGCCCGTCCCAAGATTGCCGACTACCCGTTTACCACGCTCGTGCCGAACCTCGGCATGGTGCGTGCCGGCGAATATTCTTACGTCGTTGCCGACGTCCCCGGTCTTATCGAGGGCGCGAGCGAGGGCAAGGGCTTGGGTCACCAGTTCCTGCGCCACATTGAGCGTACGGCCCTGATCATGCACGTCGTCGACATGACGGGTGGTTTTGAGGATCGCGATCCGGTCGAGGATTACCGCATCATCAACCGTGAGCTCGAGCAGTATGGTGCCGAGCTTTCGGAGCGTCCGCAGATCGTCGTTGCTAACAAGTGCGACGCGCCGGGCACGGCCGATAAGATTGCCGACCTCAAGCGCGCAGCGCTCGACGATGGACATATGTTCTTTGCCGTGTCTGCTGTGACGGGCGCCGGCCTCAACACGCTGATGCTTGCCGTGGGCGAGCAGGTGGCTAAGCTGCGCGCCGAGTTGGCTGTCTCCGATGAGCCGGTCGTTCTGCGCGACGATGAGTGGGAGCGCCGTCGCCTGCAGCGTGAGAAGCGTTTCCGCATTGTCCAGGAAGAGCCTGGTGCCTTCCGCGTGGTCGGTCGTGCCATCGAGCGCATGGTCATTCAGACCGACTGGGAAAATGAGGAAGCCGTCATTTACCTGCAGCACAAGTTTGCGCGCATGGGCGTTGATGATGCACTCGAGAAGGCCGGTTGCCGTGCGGGCGACGAGGTCCGCATTTGCCAGCGCGCCTTTGACTTTGAGGGCGCTGAGGACTTCTCGGAGTACGAGGAGCTCGAGGATGCTGGCGAGGACGTTGCCGTTGAGGCCATTGACGTGACCGATGCTGCGGATGAGGGCGTCGAGGTTGTCGATGCGGCGGATGCCGCGGGCGATACCGAGACCTCGGAGGGCGAGTAAGCCATGTCGCTGCGCGGTGGAATCGGTTTGCCCGAGCTTCCTCTAGAGGACGGGCAGGAGTTTAGGCTCGGCATTATGGGTGGCACCTTTGATCCCATCCATTACGGGCACCTGGTGACCGCCGAGCAGGCGCGCGAGTCGCTCGACTTGGACGCTGTGCTCTTTATGCCGGCGGGCTCTCCTGCTTTTAAGCTTGACAAGCCGGTGACGCCTGCCGAGGACCGTTATGCCATGACGGTCCTCGCCACCGCCGCGAACCCGGCCTTTTTGGCGAGCCGGTTCGAGATCGACCGTCCGGGCGTAACCTATACGGCCGATACGCTTCATGCCCTTCGCGACTTTTACCCGCCGCAGGTAAAGCTCTACTTTATTACGGGCGCCGACGCGATTATCGATATCGTGACCTGGCATGATGCCGAACGAATCGCTGAGCTTGCTACCTTTATTGCGGCGACACGACCGGGCTTTGATATCGATACGGCGCGTGCCCGAATCAAAGAGTCGGGGCTGCCGTTCGACGTGCGCTATATTCAGATTCCGGCGTTGGCGATCAGCTCGACGAACATTCGCAAGCGAGTTGCCCGCGGTATGAGCGTGCGCTATCTTACGAGCGAGTCCGTGCTCGGCTACATTCGCAAACGCAGGCTATATGCCGATTTGGGCCAAGAAGATTTTGAGTGATGGGGGTCTACGTTGTCGGTAGAGGATCAGTTTGAGGGCGATGAGCGCGCGCTGCTCAAGCGCATTCAAGAGCTGCTCGATGTTCGCATGAAGGATAAGCGCAAGCGCTATGTGCATTCGCTGGGTGTTGCCGAGACCGCACTTCATCTGGCCGAGGTCTACGGCGTTGACCGCTTTGATGCCGCTGCCGCCGGCCTGATCCATGACTGGGACAAAGTGCTCTCCGACGACGAGCTGGTCACGCGCGCTCTGCACTACGGCATTAAGATTGCCGGCTCTCCTTCCGCCGCGACGCCGCTTTTGCATGGCCCTGTTGCCGCCTATGAGCTTCCGCAGCTTTTCCCCGAGTTGTCGCCGGCCGTTTTCCAAGCTGTCGACCGTCACACCGTGGGTGCCTGCGACATGACGCCGCTCGATATGGTGGTCTTTGTGGCCGATGCCATCGAGCCCAACCGCCACGGCGACTATGCGCATGCGCTGCGCAAGATGGTGGGGGAGTCGACGCTCGATGAGTTGTTCTTCTCCTGTTTTGCGCAGGGTCTGGTCTATGTGATCCAGTCCGGGCGCTATCTTTATCCCACGGCTATTTCGATTTACAACCATTACGCCCAGCTGCGCTAGCTCGGGCTGTCTAGAAAGAGGTATTCCATGGCCGACGAGACCATGACCGACGAGCAGATTCTTGAAGGTGTGGAGCACAAGAGCTTCGCCGCCACGTCCGACCGCACCGCCGCCTCGTTGTCCGCGAGCGGTGTCGCCGCCGAGGATGTCGCCCGCGCCGCCGCGCAGGCCGCCTACGACAAGAAGGGCGAGGACGTTCAGGTGCTCGACTTGACCGAGCTTTCCGACGTATGCGACTACTTTGTGCTTGCCACCGGTACCAACAACCGCCAGGTCGATTCGATCGTCGACGAGATCGAGGAGAAGGTCGCCGAGGCTTGCGGCGAGCATCCGTTCTCCATCGAGGGCCGCGAGCAGAAGACCTGGATGCTCATGGACTATGGTTCGGTTGTCGTCCACGTCTTCACTCCCGAAGCCCGCGACTTCTACCGCCTCGAGAAACTCTGGGGAGACGCTCCCCAGCTCCCCCTCAACCTCCTCTAGTAGCTCATTTGAGACGGGGTTTAGCTACCCTCACGCATATCGCCGGGCAGGTGCGGTTTCCGCACCTGCCCGGCTTTCATTTTGCCTCAGGGACTAATCGTTGAAGCGGGATTGGCGGCCGAAGGATAGGGCGGTGTCGCCGAACTTGTCTCGGACGGCGTCGATGGCGACGGATAGGTCGCGGCGGTCGCTGGATTGGGCTCCGCGGTCATCGATCTCGCAGAACAGGTCAGTTTGGATCCCGCCTTGGTGGTCGAAATCGCTCATGCCGATGCCTGCTAAGCGAACATGCATGCCTTCCTGCCAGATGTTGTCGAGCAGTTCGAGCGCAACCGCCACGAAGATGTTCTCATCGTCTGTCGGATGAAGCAGTCGGCGCTGTGCCGAGCGACCGCTTCCATACGTATACTTAAGCTTGAGCGTTACCGTGGCACCCGTCAGCCCCTGACGGCGCAGACGGCGTCCCACTGACTCTCCCAACAGTGCAATCGCCGCCTCAATATCCCTACGCTCAGTCAAATCTTTCGCAAAGGTGCGTTCATTGCTGACCGACTTGACCTCGCGCTCTTCGTCGAGACTCGTGACTTCAGAGATTTCGAGTCCCAGCGCACGCTGGCGCATGCGTTCGCCGTTGACGCCAAAAATAGAGGCCAGTGTGGACTCAGGCGCGCGCGAAAGCTCGCCGAGGGTGTAGATGCGCATGCGGCGCAGTCGCTCCTCGGCCGAGCGTCCGATGCCGCTCATGGCAGATACCGGCAGCGCGGCCAAAAAGCGCTGCTCGGTTCCGGGGCGCACGATGGTCAGCCCAAACGGCTTATCCCGCTCGCTTGCGATCTTTGCGACCGTCTTGTTGCAGCCCACGCCAATGGAGCAGGTCACTCCCAGCCCTGCCACGCGGTCGCTTATACGCCGCGCAACCAGCAGCGGGTCTTCGGGCGCAAAGCGACCCGGTGTGATATCGATAAAGGCTTCGTCGATGGATACGCGTTCAACGCGCGGGGTCTCGTCAGCGAGAATTGCCATGACCTGCGCGCTGACCTCACGATAGCGATCAAAATGCCCGTGCGTCCAAATGGCTTGCGGGCACAGGCGCCGCGCCTCGGCCGAGGCCATGGCAGAGTGCACGCCAAAGCGACGCGCCTCATACGAACACGTGGACACGACGCCACGCGAATCGGCGTCTCCGCCCACGATGAGCGGCTTTCCGCGCCATTCGGGATGATCGAGCATTTCCACGCTCGCAAAAAACGCATCAAGGTCCATCAGGCCCACCGCCGGACCCGTCCAGGGAGGCGGCGTGACGCCCATGGCATCCTCATAACCGTATGTATGTTCGCGTCTTTCCATGTCATGAGTATACCGCGCAGCTCATGTGGGGTGCGTGTATGTGCTTGCAAATCCCGAATTCTTGTCTAAGATATGGATTTGCCCTCGACTACACCGAAGAAGTTGGTCTCACGGACTTCACCTGCCCGCGTCGATGGCGTATTATGTTCAACTGTTTGTTTGTAGTTGCAGCCTAAAGCTGCTTGGTTGGAGGAGTTTCCTTTGGCAGTCAAGATTCGCCTTGCTCGTCACGGCGCTAAGAAGCGTCCGTACTACCGTGTCGTCGTCGCCGATTCCCGCGCCCCGCGTGACGGTCGTATCATCGAGGAGGTTGGCCGCTACAACCCGATGACCGCCCCCAAGACCATCAACCTCGACCTCGAGAAGATCGCCGACTGGCAGTCCAAGGGCGCTCAGCTCACTGACGCCGTCGCCGCTCTGGTCAAGGCCGCCAACGAGGGCGAGAAGACCGAGACCGTCGTCAAGAAGTCCAAGAAGCAGCTCGCCAAAGAGGCCGAGGCCGCTAAGGCTGCCGCTGAGGCCGCTGAGGGCGCCGAGGAGTAAATCGTGCCTGAGGTTGACGCTGCACAGCTCGAGGGTGAGGCAATGCTCTCAGATCGCATCGCCGATCTCGTCGAATATCTCGTTGTTCAGATCGTCGACGACCCGGATTCCGTGAGCCTTGAGGTCATCGATGGTGACGACGCCTCTACGATTGAGGTTTCGGTCGCCGAGGATGACGTCGCTAAGGTCATCGGCCGTCGTGGCCGTACCATCAAGGCCATTCGCACGCTCGCCCGTGCACTGGCCGCTCGCCTCGACACTGCTGTCGAGGTAGAGGTTCTGGGCTAGGACCTTGAGGTCCCAGTACAAAAACATCGCCCGTGTTGTCAAGCCGCACGGAAGGAAGGGGGAGGTCCTCGCGCAGCCGCTGCGGGGGCTTCCTTCTGTATTAGAGCCTGGTATGCGCGTCGCCCTGACGCCGCCGGCGCTCAAGCGCGACCGCTTTTGCACGGTCGTGTCCGTCACCGATACGGGCGATGGCGATCTGGTCTCGTTTGAGGGCATTGACGACTTGACGGCCGCCGAGGGCATCACGGGATGCTACGTGCTGGCAAATCGTGACGATTTTGAGCTCGATTCGCTCGACGCTGCCTATACCGACCTGATGGGTCGCGAGGTGGTCGACGAGCGCTTCGGTTCGCTCGGTACGATCGTCGAGATCATGTCGACGCCCGCCAACGATGTTTGGGTTGTCGAGGGTGATCGGTACGGCGAGGTACTGATTCCCGTGATCGAGCAGGTCGTGCTCGATCTTCCCGACACAGGAACAATTTCCGTCCACGTTATGGACGGCCTGATCGATATGGACAAGTAGGGAGGACAACATGCTGATCGAGACCCTCTCGGTCTTTCCCGAGATGTTTGAGCCCGTCATGTCCACATCGATCTTGGGCCGCGCCCGCAAGGCCGGCCTTTTTGATTTTAAGGCGTATAACCTGCGCGACTGGACGCACGACCGCCATCGTACTGTCGATGACGAGCCGTACGGCGGCGGGCAGGGCATGCTCATGAAGGTCGAGCCTATCGCAGAGGCCATCGAGGCCATTAGCGCAGAGGGTCCCAAGCCCACTGTGGTGTTCTTTACCCCCTGTGGCGAGCCTTTTACGCAGCGTGTGGCCGAGCGCCTGCTCAAAAGTGAGCGCCTGCTGTTTGTGTGCAGTCGCTACGAGGGCGTCGACGAGCGCGCGTATGCGTATGCCGATGAGCGTCTGTCGATCGGCGACTACGTGCTCACGGGCGGCGAGCTTCCCGCTATGGTCGTTGCCGATGCCGTCGTACGCCTGATTCCCGGCGCCCTGGGCGACGAGATGAGCAACGTGGACGAGTCGTTCTCGACCGCCGAGGATGGAGGCCTGCTCGAGTACGCGCAGTATACCCGTCCTGCCGAGTTCAACGGCGAGGGCGTGCCTCCGGTGCTTGTGAGCGGCGATCACGCCAAGGTCGATGCCTGGCACCGCAAGAATGCCATCGAGCGCACCTGTCGCTGGCGTCCCGACCTGATCGAGACGGCGCGGCTCACGCCCGAGGAGCGTGCGTACGCGCAGGAGATTTTGGACGCTTCGTATTCGCAGAGCGAGGAGTGAGAATGGTTCCATCGCAGCATTCCGCGTTGAGGGGCGCTTTTGAGTGGATCGTGGTCATCGCGCTCGCGCTCGCGGCCACCTTCTTGATTCGCTCGTTTGTGGTCGAGCCCTTTGTGGTGCCCACCGGCTCCATGGAGTCCACGATCGAGATTGGCGACCAGATCCTGGCACAAAAGGTGAGCCTCGAGCTCGGTCAGCCCGTCAAGCAGGGCGATATCGTGGTGTTTCACAACCCCGATGGCACCTCCGAGCATGATGTTCTTGTCAAGCGTGTTATTGCCACGGCCGGCCAGACGGTCGACCTGCAGGATGGCAAGGTGGTCGTTGACGGCCAAGCGCTCGACGAGGACTATACGACGGGCATGAGCTGGCCGCTTTCGGTCCAAGCGCCTGGCGCTCAGGTAAGCTATCCCTACACGGTTCCCGACGGGTGCGTGTGGGTGATGGGCGACAACCGCGAAAACTCTGCCGACTCACGCTACTTTGGTCCCGTCGATCGCTCTGATTTGATCGCTGTGGCGCTTGTGCGCTACTGGCCGCTCAACCGCATCGGCGCTATCGACTAAAAACCGCTATAGTACAGTACCTAACCGTGTAATCGTTTCGACGAGGGGATATTAGAGGCATGAACGCTTCATCGCTTTCCTTCCAAGACATCATCCTGCGCCTCCAGCAGTACTGGGGCGAGCAGGGCTGCGTCATTATGCAGCCCTATGACTCCGAGGTCGGTGCCGGTACCTTCCATACCGCGACCACGCTGCGCTCGCTCGGTCCCGCCGAGTGGCGCACCTGCTATGCGCAGCCCTGCCGCCGTCCCGCCGACGGCCGCTATGGCGAGAACCCCAACCGCATGCAGCACTACTATCAGTTCCAGGTGCTCATCAAGCCCTCGCCGGTCAACGCCCAGGAGCTTTATCTGGGTTCGCTGGCCGCCATTGGCTTGGACCCCAACGACCATGACGTCCGCTTTGTCGAGGACGACTGGGAGAGCCCGACGCTCGGCGCCTGGGGCCTTGGCTGGGAGGTCTGGCTCAACGGCATGGAGGTCACGCAGTTTACGTACTTCCAGCAGGTGGGCGGCATCGAAGTCGACCCCGTGCCCGTCGAGATCACCTATGGCCTGGAGCGTATCGCCATGTACGCCCAGGGCGTCAACTCGGTCTATGACCTGGTGTGGAGCTACCTGCCCGACGGCACGCCCATGACCTACGGCGACGTGTTCCTGGAGAACGAGCGCGAGTTTAGTGCTTACAATTTTGAGGTCGCCAACGTCGAGATGATGCGTCAGAAGTTTGACGACTACGAGGCCGAGTGCCACTCCTGCCTGGAGCGCAAGCTGCCGCTGCCAGCATATGACTGCGTCATGAAGTGCAGCCATGCCTTCAACCTGCTCGATGCCCGCGGTGCGCTGTCCGCAGTCGAGCGTGCCAACTACATCCTGCGCGTCCGCGCCGTCGCCAAGGCGTGCTGCGAGGCTTATATGGCCGAGGTCGCCGGAATCAACGAGAATGCCGATCAGGAAGGCGAGGTGGCGTAAGCCATGGCAGACGCTAAGGATTTCCTGTTTGAGATCGGTACGGAGGAAATGCCCTCTGCACCGCTGAACAATGCCGTCAAGCAGCTTGGCACTATGATTGCCAAGGGTCTCGACGAGGCCGGTTTGGCCCACGGCGAGGTCCGTGTGATTTCGAGCCCGCGTCGCCTGGCTGCACTCGTTGCCGACGTCGCTACCGCGACCGATGAGGTTCACGAGGTCAAGCGTGGTCCCGCGGCCAACATTGCCTTTGACGCTGACGGTAACGCCACCAAGGCCGCCCAGGGCTTCGCCCGCAAGTGCGGTGTGGCTGCCGAGGACCTGGTCCGTCGTGAGGACACCGACGGCCGTGAGTACGTATTTGCCGAGAAGAACATTCCTTCCGCCCCGGCCACCCCGATTCTGACGGCCCTGTGTGAGAAGACCATCGCCGGCCTGCAGTGGCCCAACTACCGCTCTCAGCGCTGGGGCCACGAGCACGCCACGTTCGTGCGTCCGGTCCGTTGGATCTGCTGCCTTTTGGGCGAGGATGTCGTGCCCGTGTCGTTTGCCGACGTGACGAGTGGCAACACCACGCGCGGCCATCGCGTTCTGGGCCCCGGTGACCATGTGGTCGCCAGCCCCGCTGTTTACGAGCAGGTGCTCGAGGACGCCGGCGTGCTTTCTGCCGAGCGCCGTCGCGAGGCCATCCTTGCCGGTATCGCCGAGGTCGAGGCTGCGCGCCCCGGCTGCCACGTCGATACGCCCAAGAAGGTCTTTGAGGAGGTCATCAACCTCTGCGAGTGGCCGACGGTGCTCGTTGGTACCTTCGACGAGGAGTTCCTCAAGGTCCCGCACGAGATCATCTGCGAGTCTATGCTCACCAACCAGCGCTACTTCCCGATCTATGACGGCGAGGGCAAGCTGACGCGTGAGTTCGTGGTCGTCTCCAACAGCAAGCCAGAGAACGCCGAGCGCGTGATTGACGGCAACGAGCGCGTCGTGCGCGCCCGCCTGGACGACGCCAAGTTCTTCTACGAGGAGGATCTGAAGATCTCCCTCGACGAGTTCCGTGAGCGCCTGGCCAAGGTTGCCTTCCAGGAGAAGCTCGGCAGCGTGCTCGCCAAGTCCGAGCGTATTGAGCAGCTCGCGCTCGCTATTGCCCGCGAGGCTCACCTGGGTGCCCACCTGGCCGCCGATGCCGGCCGCGCCGCTCACCTGTGCAAGGCCGACCTGGTGTCCAACGCTGTTGTCGAGTTCACGAGCCAGCAGGGTGTGATGGGCGGTTACTACGCCAGCGCGATGGGGGAGAACGACGAGGTCGCTCACGCTATTCGCGATCACTATCGTCCCCGCTTTGCCGGCGACGAGCTACCCGAGGGCACCGCTGGCTGCATCGTGGCTTGCGCCGATAAGCTCGATACCATTGCCGGCATCTTTGCCATCGGCGAGCCCCCGACCGGCTCTTCCGACCCGTACGCGCTGCGTCGTGCCGCCATCGGCATCATCAATATCCTGCGCGACCGTCTGCCGATCGACCCCACGTCGCTCATCGACTTTGCGCTCGAGCTCTATAGCGAGCAGGGCATTGAGTTCGACGCCGCCGAGGTCGCCCAGCAGGTTCGCGACTTCTTCCACGGCCGTTTGGTGAGCATGGCCCGCGACGAGAATATCCCGGCCGACACCGTTGCCGCCGTTTCCGCGGTGCACATCATTGCCCCGTCGGTCTTCTTCGCCCGCTGCGCCGCCCTCGATGAGGCCCGCAAGAACGACGCCGAGACCTTCGACAACCTGGCGACCGCTTACGCCCGCGCGGCGCATATCTCCAAGCCCGAACTGGGCGCGGAGTACGATCGCGCTCTGATGGGCGAGGTCGAGCTTGCGCTTGCCGACGCCTCCGAGGCCGCTCAGACCGCCGTCGATGCCGCTCTCACCGCCGAGGATTATCCTTCCGCGTTTGCCGCCCTCGCCGCCCTACGCGCGCCCATCGACCGTTTCTTCGACGAGGTTATGGTCATGGACAAGGACGAGCAGCTCCGCGATAATCGCCTTAAGCTGCTCAACCGCTTCGAGGCCGTTTTCTCCGGCATCGCCAACATCGGTGAGCTTGCTCGCAAAAAGTAAGCTAGCCTGCGCATAAGCGCAAAAGGAGCCCCGCATGGATTGCCCGGTCACCGCTCGTCCCACCGTTATCGTTATCTCCGACTCGCTCGGTGATACCGCTTGTGAGGTGGTGCTTGCGGCGTCCGGGCAATTTGATGAAGGGGCTTTTCGTGTTTTACGTCTGCCTAAGGTGACCTCGGTGGAGCAGGTCAAGTCGTTTGTGGGCCCGCGAGTCGATGCCGACCATCGTGATATCGCCGTATTCCACACAATTGTCGATCCGGCGCTTCGTGCTCGCGTGCTCGACTACTTGGGCATGCTGCACATTCGCTCGGTCGACCTGATCGGCCCGACGCTTGCCGTGCTGTCGTCGCTTATCGGCGTGCCGCCAAAAGGAGTGGCGGGTGTGATCCATAAGACCGATGACCGGTATTTCCACCGCATCGAGGCCATGGAGTACTTTGTCGAGCACGATGACGGACGTGGTTGCGACGATCTGTCGGGTGCCGATATCGTGCTGCTGGGCGTGTCGCGCACATCCAAGACGCCGCTGTCGATGTATTTGGCCTATCAGGGCTACAAGGTCGCCAACGTTCCGTTGGCGCACGGTATGGAGCCGCCCAAGTCGATTTACGAGGTAGACCCGATGCGGTTGTTTGGCCTGATTTCGACCGTCGACGTTATTTCTGAGATTCGCGATAGCCGCTTGGGCGACGACTATGCCCGTGCCGTCGCCGGCTCCTATGCCGAGCCCGAGAGCGTGCGAAGCGAGCTCGAGGAGGCTCGTGCTCTCATGAAGCGCCTGGGTTGCTTTGTAGTGCGTACCGACGGCAAGGCGATCGAGGAGAGCGCCTCCGAGATCATCGCTCACCTCGATGAGATCCAGGAAGCAAGGGCCCGCCGAGCCGCCCGCCGCGCCCAGCAGCAGTAACTACTGAGTAGCTAATTTGGGACGTGTCTCTATAGTATTGTCAAATCTCCTGGGACGAGCCCGCCCTCCTCGAGTCGCTCGGGAGGCTCGGCGTTGCAGAGACGGCGAGGCCGGACGGGGATTACCTCTTCGTGATGGAGGGGAACCCCGGCGCTGGAGGGCGACGGGGAGGCGCCTCGGGTGCAGCTACACAAGGGGGCCTGTCCACGAGGTCCACGTGCGGGAAGTCAATTAATTTACCGTTCAAAAAGGGGGCAATGTGGGAAAGGGCCAAGCCGACTATTGAAATGACGATAAAGACGAGGCATCCTGATGTATGTCGGAATATAGATAGGACAAAACGTATCATCTATATCGCTTCTATGAAACCCGATGCAAGTTCTTCTCAATCTCGAAATAGATTGAAGGCATTGAGAGGAACTTTATACTACAAAAATCGTAGGTCTGCCACCTAGACAGAAGAAGTGATTTTGTATGCGGAATCTTGCATTTTGAAAACCGGTGCCAACTATGAGGTGTGAGTCGGGCTCGGTAAAGCGCGGGGGAAATGAGATAGGCTGCGCGTCATCAGAGAGTGGCGCGCAGCCTATTGACCTGCTTTCGTATGACGGATGCTTTAGAGGATCCAGGGGCCAAGTGGGTTGCCATCTGCGGAGCAGTCTTGAATCGTTAGGATGGGATTTTGAAAGGGCTGTCTCTCCCTCCACGCCTTCAAGTGATAGGTGCAGACGCGGTCGTAGTGGATTTTTTTGTATGCGCGCGATATCTGTTTTACAGCCTCCTCTTTGCTGGAATATTTTCCTGGAGCATGTGCAACAGATGTGCATGCGATACCGTCGATCCAGCCAGATTGGGGTCCGAGGTTAAAGCTCGAGATTATTGTCAAGACGCCATTGAGGCCAGCTTGCAACAAATCGTTCTGTATTCGTTCAAATGCTGATTGATTGTTGGTTCCAAGGCCAATCATTCCAATTGCAGAGAGGTATCCGCTATCAGTGAGTTTATCTCCTGCACCTCGAATAACCTTGCTTGTGATGTTGAGGCCATCTGGGCCGCCATCGCCAACGAAGGGGTATGGTACGTCTTCTGGGATTGGGAGCAAAGGAGGATTCACCGTAATGAGTTCATAGCTGCAAGAGCTTTCGATATTGTTTAGTGCGTTGTAGAGACTTCCGGTTAGAACAGTTAAATCTTCGCTAATACCATTGACCAGTGCGTTTAGTTGGCAGATTTCTGAGGCGATTGGATTGATATCTATCGCCGTGACGTGCATTCCAGATTTTGCCAGTATGAGTGCCTGGATGCCTGGTCCAGAGCAGAGGTCTAAGGCATTCTTTCCGGGGGATGGGCTTAGCCGACGAGCGAGCCCAATTGAATCAGAGCCAAAATATAGTAAAGGCGAGGGTGATGGCGCATCGGCAAAAAGCCAGATGCCATGATATCGGATTAGAGATAAACCGGAAAGGGAGGCATTGCCATTGTGCTTGCTTAGCAGCCCGAGTGAGGCTATGGTTTCAACAGTGCCTTTCAGCAGACTTCTTTTTGCCACTTCTGAATCGAGATCAATCTCTCCACCTAGCATCAGGAAGGAGACGATCTCTTGATGCTCCCTGTCAAGTTGATCCCAGATGCGATGCGCGCATTCAAAAGGATCTATAGATATGTCAAGTGTGTCTAAAAAATCTGTTACTCCAAGAGTGTCCAATCTACGGAGTGGATTACTCGAGAGCGAATTTAAAGAGGGTAGCACTTCAATCATGTATATCAGACCCATTTCCGATAAAGGTAGTCTCGAATTTAGTCTCGACAATCAAGTCGGCTGCCAGTTTAGGAGCTAGCTTTGCAAGACAGGTCTGTGCCTCTTTCGAGAGGGCGATGTCTTCGCAAATCTCGCATTGAGAGAGGTAGCTTGAGCGCCCAAATGAAGAAAGGGCTCCGCTCGTGCGCAAGTGCTTCAGCAGCCCTCCTGGTCCTATGTATTGTATGTAATTAAGTAGGAGCAGCTGCAGTTCATTAATGTCATCCGTCAGATTGATTTTGCCAAGATCGAAAAGCCAAGTTCCCTCTGCATTTATTCCGCAGCAGGGTGCAAGATGGCAGTTTGGGGAAATAACGAAGTCTCGGCCGCAGTCGGAACAGTGTGACGCTAAGAGACGTGCCTGCGGTCGCGCATTTTGGTTGAGACTGAGATTTCGTGCGCGCCCAATTCGCGTGATGCCTGAATCCGTGATGAAGCGGGCTGGCGCGCTGGGAGGCTGGGTATTATCGTCGAACTGATGCAGGAGTGGAATGTCTTCATTAAGGTACTTGCACAGGTATGCCGGGCTGATTGTACTGTTGTTATCTCTGCAGACCGCAATGCCGAGAGTTTGAAAGCCCATTGTTTTTGCTGAGTTCCAAAGGTTGCGCACATTCTCGAGGGGTATATATTCCGCATGAAAGTCGTCGCAGCTGATATTGATTTCGTCAAGGCCACATGACTTCAATTCGTTGAGGAACGTTTCTGCGTCTCTTTCGCTTTTTGCCCACCACGCATTCGTTACAATTCGAGTAAAGAGTCCTAAAGAATTCGCATATGCGATGGCCTCGAGAAGGTCATCGCCAAGAAGGGTGCATTCTCCGCCCGTAAACACAACAACACCACTTCCGACGCATACTTCGGCGAAGCTATCGATGAATTGCCGCATTTGGGGAAGAGTAAGCCTGTCACTGTTGTTCGGAGTGCAGCTCATCAGACAATGATCACACACAGCGCCACATTTATATGTTGTTATAAATGTCAGCATTCGAGGTCTGCGGAACAGCACGTGCTGCGAGCTTTCGGAAATCATGCCGCGAGCAAACGGGCGTCGGTGATTACCAAGGTGCCTTCGTTCTCGGAGTAAGTAACTTCGAATTCGACGGAGCGATAATACCCGCGGGCGACCCCATTGGAAGCCCCTTCGGGGTTGATGGTATTGGAGCTGGAATTCTTGATTGCTGTTTTAAGCATGGCTGCTTGCCTCGCTGCACTCAAGCCCTCTTGATCAAATTTCCTGAAAACAGAAGTTTGTTTGTACGATTCCGATAGTTCAACAACATCAGGTTTGTTCATAAAAATAGCTGATCCATAGCCCATTGTGTTGACGTCGTACTTAAGGTTGGCGTTGTTTTGAGCATTCGCGTTTGCGTTTGCCATTCCGTTTGCGTTCAGAATGATGTTTGCGTTCGTTACTGCGTTTGCATTAAGTACAACGTTTACGAGAGGTATCGTTTGCGGCTCAGCTTCGTTGTCCTCGTCATAATATGCAAGTTGGATACGACGATATACTGCGCGTGCAACGGGGACACGCGCCTCCTTTTCGGTTGACTCCACCAGTTCGTACAGAGAGACTTTTCGATTTCCCGCTTTGATTTGGAGGTCTGTAATTCCATATTTCTGGAATACGGCACGAGGCTGAGCTTCGAAATCGCGTCTTGCGTCGGTAGATTGTTCCGCGTCCGCGACCAGTTTTTCAAGGATGCTAAGCTGGGACTGTATTGAGAGTTCGTTTAGGTGGTTCACATTGTCCATAGCGGTGACCTCCAATGTTGAATAGCTGTCTTGAAAGACTACGTCATGCTAGTGTCGGTATCGATTTGATACTACGAACAAATTAGAACTAAATGGATATAGTTTCCATACTAATCAAAACAAACTTGCATTCAAGTTTTTTATACTTGATTTAAGGCGGAGTGGAATGTGGGTGCGCAAGGAGACGCGGAATCGATGAGAGCCTCAAAAAAAATTACTGCAGTGTTATCATCTTTCATCCTCTCTATTCTTCCATTTCTGATTCTATGGGCGGCTTGGTCAGTCCTCCCTGATACAATTCCCGCTCATTGGAGTGGGGGTGTGGTTGATCGATGGGGTAATACGCTTGAATTGCTGGTTGTTCCGCTGTTTTCTCTGATTGGTTCTATTGCAATTTCTGTGTACCTTATTGTTTCCACGCGGCGAAGAGAGTTCGCGGATTTCTCTGTTCGAATGCGACGGGACTTTGTTGCGTGCTATATTTCTAGTCTTCTTTTATCGACAACCTGCTCAGTGATAATTGCCGTTTGGGTTCAGTTGATTCTTACGCAAAACACTGCGGTTGATGGGGGGCTTGGACTATCGATCCTGTATTCCCTTCCCGGGCTATATGTGATCTTGTGCGCTTTGCCGCCTTTTTATGCGAGCGGCGAGAGCAAAAAGGCAGAGCGCCTGATAACAGTTCTTATTGGCGGCGCGGAGATTGTTCTTTGTGGAATAGTGCTTGAAGGTTCGGCTGCCTCATATGCGATGATTGGACTGATGATTCTGTTCTGTGCGTTTGAGATTGTGTCACAGGTAAGGGATAGCCGGTCCTTATGAGTTGAATTACGCGCGTGCGGATATAAAGCGTGGCATGTTAAGCTGGTCGTTTTCTCGTTCTGGGACATTTGCAGTAGGATGAGTGGGACTAGGCGCGCTGCGGTGTGATGGTTGAGACTTGTATCGCTGCAAATCCGCTGATGCACATTTTGCTATTGGGCTTGAAGGTGGGACCGGCAGGCCTTTGTTTGGGTTGTTCTGGTCGTCCAACGCGTGTTGCACGGCTTTATATTGTTACCCTCGTTCGGCGCTCCGTTGGAGCATTTCCGGGTTTGTCGGCATCATGACTTGGCCAAGTGACACGCTTGCCGGGACGGTTGTAACGCCGCGCCGGTTCCGTGTGCTCCTTCGTTGTTGGCCTGTCCAGCCGGGGGCGGATTCGGCCTCATGTTGTGGCGCACGGCCTTCAGGGGCTTCCCCTGGCGAGTTATGTTCGTCCGTATGGGTAAGGGTCGGGTTGAGCTGACAATCCCGTGTCGGAAGGGGCTTGGACCATGCGCGCGATGACAGAGATTGAGTGGCTGGACGGCCGTGTGACGAAGGTGCCGGAGCTCGCCCTGGGCGATGCGTTCGGCGAGAGCGTCCAGGCGGAGCTCGATTTCGGGTTCGACGATGTGTTGGAGGGCCTTTGGGTCGAGGTGCGCCATCATGAGCCGGATGAGGACTCGGACGGCGACCCGCGCGGGAGGGGCTGCGCACTGTACGCGGACTGCCGGTACAGCCTGGTCGAACCGTCGGACCTCGACCGTGTCTTCTGCATCCTTTACGAGGGGCAGCCGAGGGTCTGCCGCGTCGCGGGGGAGCTCGTGAACCTTTTGCGGGCCTGCGCGTTGTCCTGCCTCATGCTCGGATCTCCCTACCCGCCAGGCGCCCTCGAGGCCCTGGCCGCGTGCGCTCGATACCTCTGCGGTCCGGCTTTCACATCCGACCTCGCCGCCCGTGCCCGCGCCGCGGGGGAGCTAGGGCCCCCGCGGCGGCGGTGAACGCGGCCGCTGCGTGGGAATTTGGGATGGGGGCGGGTTCCGAAACGCCTGCGGAGGGGAGAACCCCGTTGGGCGGGGACAATTCGTGATGCTTGATATCGCATTGCAGTATGGAAGCACGGATCATCTTCGCGATGGTCCGACCGGTTGATGGGCTAGGACGCGCATTCAGCAGGGAAGGGGATGGCTTTTAATGCCGCTTTTGGCTTATGCGTGCCGCGCTCCGCGTATGGCCATCCTGCGGTGCTAAAGCATTCTTGAAGTCTGTTAAGTGAATTCGTTTTAATCGCGCTCGTGGCCGTTTGCCCATGTCGCATAACAGGATTCACTGTTGATTGCCCGTGTGATGACAGCGTGAGTTTCGGGGGGTGTTCCTATAGTTTTGTCAACTGGGAAATGCTCTCCGTGCGACCGAATCGCGGCATGCTGACGCCAAGCCATTAGGCCGGTGGGCTTCAGTCTGCTCGGTGCGTTTCGGCTAGGCTGCGTAAGGCACCCTGTCTCGCATGACCGCGTAGATGACCTTCAGTCTCTTTCGCGCCAGCGCCTTGAGCGCCTTGCCGTGCGACATGCCCCGCTCCCGGCACCTGGTGTAGTAGTCGCCCCATCTCCCCTCTGTCCGGGTAAGGCAGTTACATGAGAATATGAGCAGGTTCTTCAGCCTCTTGTTGCCTTGGCGCGATCGCGTCGAAAATGTTGGTGTAAGGGTGACGCCCTAGCGCCCGTTTAACGAAGAACGGCCTTCGTCCTAGAATCTGAAATCACCACAACAACAGGTTCTAGGAAAGGACGAAGACCGCTATGGAAATCTTATCAGACCCGACGCCGGACATGCTCGCCATGCCCCGTTTCGACGACGGCGCCATCGACATGCAGGAGCTGCTCAGGCGTCTCGCCGAGCAGGTCGTGAACGCCGTGATGGACGCCGAGGCCGACCAGCTCTGCGGTGGCGGGGGGAACAGCCGAAACGGCTACCGCGAGAGGTCGCTCGCCACCTGCGTCGGCACGCTGACGCTGCGCATCCCCAAGCTGCGCTCCGGCAGCTTCTTCCCCGAGGACGTGCTCGAGCGCTACCAGCGCGTCGACCGCGCCCTCGTGGCCGCCGTGGCCGAGATGTACGCCACGGGCACCAGCACCCGCAAGGTGCAGAGGGTGGCCGAGAAGATGGGCGTCTCCAGACTCTCGAAGGACCAGGTGAGCGCCATCGCCTCGAGCCTGGACGCAGACATCGAGGACCTGTGCGCAAGGCCGCTCGGCGGCTCGCCGGTGCCCTACGTCTGGCTCGACGCGACCTACGTCAAGTGCCGCCGCGAGGGGCGCGTCGCCTCCACCGCCGTGGTCACCGCCATCGGCTGCGATGCGGGCGGCTGGAGGCGCGTCCTGGGCGTCGACGTGGTCGACACCGAGTCCTACGACTCGTGGCTCGCCTTCCTGCGGGCCATCCGCTCGCGCGGGGCGGCGGGCGTGCGGCTCGTCGTCTCGGACGCCCACCCGGGGCTCGTCCGGGCGCTCGGCGAGGTCTTCCAGGGCGCCGCGTGGCAGCGCTGCGCGGTCCACCTCATGCGCGACTGCATGCGCGAGGCCGGCTCCTGGCAGCTCAGGCGCCGCGTGGGCAGGATCGTGTCGCAGGTGTTCCGCGGGCGCGACGCCGCCACCGTGACGGCCATGTACCACGCGGCGTGCGACATGCTGGAGGGGTGCTGCCCCAGGGCGGCGGCGGTGCTGGAGGAGGCCGAGCCCGACGCGCTGGCCTACCTCGACTTCCCGCCGGCCCACTGGAAGCGCCTGCGCACCAACAACGTGCAGGAGAGGACCAACCGGGAGATAAAGCGCAGGTCGCGCGTCGTGCAGGTGTTCCCCTCCACGGGCTCGCTGGTGCGGCTCGCGGGCGCGGTCATGTGCGAGCAGGACGAGGTATGGCAGGAGTCCAGGTACTTCTCGGAGGTGAGGATGAACGAGCTCTACGATGACGGTCGCACTCGGGGAATCGACGGTCCCGTCGATTGGGCACGGCTTGAGGCGGAGGCCAGGAAGATGCTCGAGTCCGGCCTCGAGCTTGCGGACAGGGTCGAGGCGGCATAGGATATCAACCGTATTCCAGATTCTAGGACGCCGGGCCGACTCGCTTCGGATGGGGCTCTACACCAACTTTCTCGACACTACCCTTGGCGCGATGCCGTCACCGAGGAGATCGAGGTTCCCGACTGGCGGTTGCGCGGCGCCAGGCCGCAGTACGACGCGAGCCTGTCGTGACTGGGGAAGTCTTCGATGTCGATGGAGATCGCAAGCTCGGAAGCGGTTTTGGGCCCGATGCCCGGCACCGTCAGGAGGCATCGGTAGGTATCGTCGCCCTCGAGCAGGGCGGAGATCTCCGCCGTGATCGCCTCGATCTCCGCCGAGTTCTCGGATATCCTGCGCGCGAGCAGTTTCACCGCCCGGTCCTCGGCGGCGACGACCGACGCATCCGGCCTTGTCGAGGAGGTTGTCGAGCGGACGAGGGCCTCGATCTTACCGCGCGCCGCCCCACGCGTGAGCGCCGCCGCCCTGCGGGGCCCGGCGTCGGCTACCGACCAGGCCCCGCCGAGGGATGCCATGAGCCTCAGCTGGGGCCCGTCGGACAGGTCGACCAGTGCCTCGAAGGCGGGGCACGATTCCAGCAGGATGCTGCGCAGCCGGTTCTTATTCCTAGTGTTCTCGCAGGTCAGGAAGTTCCTCTGGGCGGCCAGCGCCCTCGCCGCCGCAATCGTCGGACCTGGGTCTCCGACCGGCAGGAGCGCGTCGGGGATGCCAAGCGCCGTCTTCGCGATGACCATCGCGTCTCGCTCGTCGGTCTTGGCGTCGCCGGCGAAGAGCCTGGCGGCCCCGTGCGCCGCGAGTCCCGGCAGGTACGCCGCCGACATCCCGGCCGCCCTGGCGCGGGCGAGCGCGAGGGCGCCTATGTTGCGCGACTGGTCGACGACCACGAGCGCATCGGGGAAGCGGCCGAACAGCGAGTCCAGGTCGTCCTCCCTGTTCGCGACGGGGGTGCTCAACAGCACCTCGCCATCTCGAGTCGCGACGCATGCCCAGTGGGACGATTTCCCGACATCGAGCCCGATGACGGCTTCCGGCATTCTAATTGGTGCCACGGTGGTATCCTCCAATCGGTAGGCCGATCGGAACCCCTCCCCGCGACACCCACATTACCTGGCCGTGGCGCTTGCGCCCGGCAGTTTCCTATCAGTCGTCCGGAGCGGCGAGCGCCCCCGGTGGCAACACCCCCCGGGCCCTCTACGGGGCAGGGGCAGACGGCCATCCGGAGGCGCCCGATCGGCGGCCCCTCGGGGCTTGCCCGTATCGTAGGCAATGCGCCGAATGCTCGCCATCGAAATTTATCGATGGCCTATTTCAGACTGTAATGGGGTGGCGTGAACGGAGTCGCCGCGTTGTATAAGTCTGGCCGGCCCGACTGATGTGTCGATCTGTCGGGCCGGCCGAGAATGGTGAAGAGATCTCGCTGTTGAATGAACGAATGTTACAAGCAGCTCTTCAAGGCGCTTTGGGCGTTGGCTGGGGCTGCGCAGTCAATCGCATGCAGTGATAGGCGAGGCGATTGCTCGATGAGCCGGCGACTAGTTCTGTGCTGCACTCGTCCCGGTGCCGTCGTTGTCTGCCGAGTACCAGAATGCGTAGGCCGCAACGACGGCATCATAGACGGCTGCGACTACGTTATCCACGACGGCTGCAAAGTTGACCACAACGGGAACGGGGCCGGTTTTGGAATCCATCTTCTCTACTTCTGGGGTCTCATACATGGGAACATCTCCTTAGAATTGTGACAGGACGCTCAGGTCGCCTAGATCATCGTCGATCAGGTCGATATAGAGGTCGCCGTCCATATTGATGTCTGCAATCAACGATGAGATCTCTTCCATCTCGTCAATCGAGTGCATACGATTGGCCAACGCGGTAACAACGGGCTTATCCCAAACGGTTGCCATTCCGGCATCGTAGTATTCCTGAAGGCTGTGTTTGCGAACGTTTCCGATGATGAGAGGTATATAGGGGGATGCGACGATATCGCCATTGGCGTGGATGGCCACTTGGTCAAATTGCATTTGCAGTTGAGGGAATCTGACCAAGTGGTCGATGGGGTCGCCCCACTCAAGCATGAAATAGCCTCGATAGTCCGGATCGTATCGAAGGTCATTGATCGTGTTGACTAGCCGACGGTATTGATTATTCGAAGGGCGAATCGTGCGGTTTCTTCGGGCTCTACCGAGGAGCATGAGCGGCTGAACTCTAAGGTCAATTCGGTCAGTTCTACCCGACGATTTCAGCTTGTCTCGAAGCATCGTGCAAACTGGTTTGAAATCGTCGACATTGAACGATGTCGGACAAAAGGCAATTGAAAGGTGCAGTGAGGTTTCGTTCAGCGTGATATCGATGGCGTCGAGCACCCGGTCGTATAATCCCGAGAGTCCTCGCATATGTTCGTGAGAATCGCGTAGGCCATCGAGGCTAAACTGTATGCCGTTTAAACCGGCGCGTTCGAGCTCATGCAAAGTATTTGAGTTTGCGAGCAGACCGTTTGACACGAGGTTGCATTTGACGCCAGATGCGCTGAGCCGCCGCAAGGACTCGATGACAAGATCCTTTCGCAGGAGGGTCTCGCCTCCGCAGAAGCAGAAGCTAAAGGGGTGCATTTGACAAATCGAGTCGACGAGTTCGAGGACTTCGTTGTCGGATAATTCGTTCGCGACGACATCGTTTTCTCCACTGTTGTTGAAGCAGTGTAGACAACGAAGGTTGCATTTGTTTGTAATGTCGAGCGCAACGCTGTGGGGCGCTCCGATTATTGCCGGCATGCTCATTATTGCTTCTTATCGAGCGGGCGAACAAACAGCTTGACGTCGCCCGAGTCGAGCTCATTGGGCAGGGTGCCGACTAAGGAAAAGCCAAGGCGCTGGTCGGAATGGTCAAGTTGTTCGGCGATTGGGGTGGAATCAGGCGCGTCAATTCTGAGCGCGCGGTAGGCTTTGGGAGCGGAAGATCCGTAGTATTCCGCAAGGCGGTCGAGCACACCGGCAAGCAGCGTGGAGCTGCATGAGATAAATTTGATGATGACGCTGCGGCCGGCGGGATTAGTGGCCGGCTCGCATATTATCAATCCATTAATTTCTCCGGACTGGCTCGTGAGTAGAAAATAATCATGGGTAAAGGAAAAGAGCCTTTGGCGAAGAACCAGAAAGTTCTCCAATTCGGGCTCAACGTCGAACTCAGAGAAATAGATCCTATTGCCATTTTTGGACTGTTTTGCAGAGAGGGATTTTGCAGCCGCCTCTTCGATTTCAGCAAACCTGCTCGCGTCCGCGAGAATAAGCAGCTCGTCGGGATTCACCGATGTTAGGTAATCGGAGCCGAAAGGGTCGTTCATATATCTCCCTTCTTTCTTCCAAACGATAAGACAGTTTACGGTCAGGCTATGCAGGGTTTGGGCCAGGTCATGCGCTAGCGTCTCGCGCGGTTGATCTGGGTATTTTTCTTGGAACAGACGGAGAATTTTGGGCAAATCGCAGGTGCCGTCGCATAAGTCAAGAATCTCTTTAGCGACCCTGTTGAGGATCGTATAGATTTGTTTCCCATCTGAGCTTAGGACGCTCAGGCGGTTATTTGGTTCACTGCGAAGGTAGCTTGGGTCGAGGGGGATAGGGATGACTCCAGGCAATGATGAGATTTGCGCGCTCCAAACATTCACGGATTCCATTGATCTCCTTTGGTTGTGGCCTATCTTCCTCGAATAGCAACTCGTTCGATAAAATATCACAAATCGAAACGATATATAAAAGAATATATTTATATCGATATACAATATTAGGTTAAAAAAAAGTTTTGATGTTTGTCGATAGGGCTGGTATTGAAGGAGTGGACTGGAGTGATGGCGATGTCGGACGTTGTGGTTTCAATGGTGGGGTCATGCCTGCTGCTGTTGTTCGGAATAATGATATATCGAGGCAAGCTCACGGGATTGCTTGCCGGAATGTCATTGCTATCGGGAGAGCGTTTAGAGGAGGCAAAGCGGACGGCCGAGTCTCTAGGCGCAAACCGAGTGGTGGGGGCGTCTATAGTTTTCTCCGCAATATGCCTTTTTCTCTCGTCCCTTTTTCCGGACAAAAGGGCTATTCTCGGTCTGATGGTGGCTGCTGTTATAATCGCCGCGCTTGCCTATGCAAATAGGGGGCTTATTCGTATGTATATAAAGGTGAAATGGAATCCTGGGCACCGCAACCCGAGATAATGTCTTGAGCAAGGATTAACAACAAGGGATATATGGGAGCGATTAAGCGGCGAGCAAATTCAGTTTTGGATAAAAGGCCGCTTGATGGGAGCTGGCATGTTTAAGAAGACGGTTCACGAGTTGTTTCGGTGTAAAGGGTCACGGCTTTTCGTGATTCTCATGCTGGTGAATTTTGCTCTCTCGTGCGTCATGCCCGCCTTAAACGGTGGGTTTGTAGACTTTCTCGTGACGAATAGGGATCCATCTCGCGTCGTGTGGTTTGCGGCCTTTGTTGCGGGCATAGGGATATCGGCCTCCTTCATGTCGTATGCGATGGGTGTGAACGTATCGCGCGTCATCTTGGAGATGACGACGAGACTGATGGGGACCACGTGTGAGTCGTTTGAACGGGGGCCCCTGGAAAAGGGGGAGCAGGCGGATCCATCCTATACAACGCAGAGGGTGTATGCGGATTCGAATGCGGTGTCATCGTTTGTCGTGAACAACTTCCTGACGATCGGGCTTAACATCGTTCTGGTTGTGTTGATATGCATCATCCTGTTTTCGATTAATCCGGTGTTCCTGGTGTTAAGTGCATGTTCGCTTGTTGCGTACTTCATTTTATTCAGGGCGTTGAAAAAGCCGTTGTACAACAGTTCGCTTGCGAACAAGGAGGGTTTGAGTAAGCTTTTCGCGTCCGTGAGCGGCGAGCTGTCGCAGTTGTTTGACATTAAGTGCGATGGCGCATATAACCAGAGCGCTCGGACGCTCAAAGGGGTATTCGAGGGGTACTACCCGATTTACATGAAAGCAAGTAGGGTCTCGAATCTGGCCACATCAAGCGACGGCCTGATCTCGTCTGTGTTTCGGGGGGCACTGCTCGTGATCTCCGGGATGGAAATATTGAGCGGAAGAATGAGCTTAGGCGAGTTCACAATGGTGAACTCGTATTACTCGATGGCGTTCGGATGCTTCAAGTATTTTTTGAATTATTTCAAATCGTATCAGGACGCAAGGGCCTCGTTCGACCGATTGGGGGCTCTGACGGAGGACGCCGAGGACCGCGGCACCCTCACGGTTGGGCACGTGGAGAGCATATCGTTGTCCAACATCGCGTACCGATACGCGGGAAAGCCCTACTTATACCGCGACCTCTCCGTGGAGGTGGAGGAAGGAAAAACCTATGCCATTACCGGGCCGAACGGATGCGGAAAAAGCACGTTTCTGAAGGTGCTCCTTGGACTATATTCTGCTGGGGGACATCGGGCTTTGGGGTCGGTGCCATATGAAGAGCTCGATATGGAGACGATCCGACGGGACCTGTTTGCGGTGTGCCCGCAAAAGCTCTTTATTCCGAACGAAACGGTGGAGAATTACCTTGAGAGGACGTCGATTCGGGGATCGAGCGAAAACCTCCGAGAGCTTGTGCCGAGTTTCTATCGAACCGTCGAATCGTTAAAAGGCAAGAATTGTAGAGACCTTTCTGGTGGAGAGTATCGAAAGCTAAGGATATTCGCAGCACTTCGCAGGCAGCCGGAAGTGCTTGTGTTCGATGAACCAACGAACGATTTAGATGAAGAAAGCCGTCGGGAGTTCACGGAGTATATTCATCGAAATCCCTTCGATCAGCTAATTCTTGTTGTAAGCCATGATCAGGATTTGATTTCAGCATGCGATAGGAAGCTGGATTTGGATTTCGATCCGAAAAATGGGCAATGCTGATGGGAAACGCTTAGAGTTCGGGCTTGCGCGTCATGGAGTAATCTTTCCTCTTATCGAAAATCGTTACAATATAAGAAAAACAGTAAGCAAGAAGAAATGGCTCGGGGAAGAGCTCGCTGCTGTCAGTGATATTGGGTCTATATCCAGATAACACGGAAGGGGCCGTCCTCTACAACGGGGTATCACAGCGTCGCATCGACCGATACGCATTGCGGCGGTGCCGAGTTGGCATTACGGAGCAAGAGCCCCCTATTGTTGGGGGGACGATCCTCGATAATCTTACGCTGCTTTCTGATGATTTCGAGGCCGACAAACTGAATCGGATGCTTGCCATATTGGGGTTAGACAAAATGATTGCCGCTGCGGAGAACGGGGCGGCAGCGATGCTTGGCAGCAAGAAAGGAGGGGTGTCCGGCGGGGAGAAGCAGAACATCGCAATTGTGCGGCAGATGTTGAAATCGCCGGACGTCATGTTGTTTCTTGAGTCAACTTCAGCGCTTGATGCGAAGAGCCGGAGCGCGCTAATTAAATTGCTTCATGAGGTTAAGAGAGACCATATTGTAATTGTTGTCACTCATGACGAAGAGATGCTTGCGGCTTGCGACGAGGTCATTCCGATGCCCGGATGCTTATCGGGACGTGGCGTTGAAGGCCCAGAAGATCGAAATGGCGTGGGTGTTGGGTAAGTCCCTACGCGTACGACGTTGGGTTTCTGATCTTCATCGTCCTGCAAAGAAGGCTTTGTAACACGTTTCCCCTGGGAGGCCCCTTTTGTCCGTAGTGGCAAAGAGGGGCTTTTTCGTTTCCCTCTTGCGGCGGAGGGGGACACCATGCGCCTATACAGGACGACCTGCGCGCTTTCGTCGGATGACGGGCTATGTGTCGAGATGGGGGTC
>CABUVB010000003.1 GCA_902494815.1 uncultured Collinsella sp.
AGGGGATGTAGGAAAACGATAGGAAAGTCATAGATGCGGGCGTGTTGGCTAAAATGGGTCGGCTGGGATTGGTCAATCTCGGCCGACTATATTTGGCTAAAATAATCCGACGCTAACAACACCAACCGAACCACAACGAAGTATCCCGTTTACTCTCGTGTCTACACCTCTACATATCGTATTTACGATGATACTGAATTTAGAGGCGAGAGGCCCGAGCTTGTCATCGTCGAGGACACAAATTCGGGCTACGAATTCTTCAGTTTGCTATGCAAAAAGAGCAGCATTAAGTGCATCAGCGCGGGAGGAAAATCAAATATTTGCAACTGCATTATGAACGCACCAGAAAACGACATCCTCGTGATTGCCGACGGCGCCGCCTTTGGACCAGAAATTGCGGAAGCAGCTGCTCTATTGCGCCGAAAGAACATCAAGCTATTCCTACCGGAATCGTTTGAATGGCTCGTGTTGAAGTCGGGATTATTCAACAGCAAACACATTAAGGACATACTGCTTAACCCCGCCGAACATATCGAAAGCTCAAAGTTCTTTAGCTGGGAGAGGTTCTTTACTGCAGAACTCATCGAATGCTCACGAGACACACGTTTTCGATATGACAAGAGCTGCTTGAACGAGGAGTACTTGAACCCCACCGCCCTTGCAGCTCTTGAGGATACTTTGCCGGAACTTGGCATTACTTCGCACTAAAACGAGAAGTACTCACTGTCGGAGGATAGGTTTGGTCCGAGCCACGGGTCGCCATCGAGGAAGAACTCAGGCCAGCGTTGCATGAACAGCGCCTGTTCACGTTTCCAGCGGCGAAGCTTTTCCTCGTTGGCCTCTTCCCTGCCGCGCGAGGTGAACTCGTAGTGGTACAGCTCGGCATAGGGCGTAAAGATGGTGCGGTAGCCCGCCTCCCACACGCGCAGGCAAAAGTCCGCATCGTTAAAGCCGACGGCGAATTCCTCGTTATAGCCTCCGACCTGCTCGAATACGTCGCGTCGCACCATCTGGCAGGCACCTGTTACGGCACTAAAGTTGCCCGGGCGCACAGCACGGGCAAGATAGCCCTCGCGCTTTGCCGAGAAGTCCTGGTTGGCATGGGCAAGTGCGCCGCGCACACCAACCAAAATGCCAGCGTGTTGAACAAGATGATCGGCAAAGTAGAGTTTGGCGCCCACCACGCCCGCATCGGGACGCTGCAGATAGCTCATCATCTCTTCGATAAAGTCCGGGCTTATAACCTCGGTATCGTTGTTGAGCAGCAGCAGGTAGTCGCCCTTAGCGTGCTCCACACCAAAATTGATGATCTGAGAGTAATTGAACTCGCCCGGCCAGTACACAACGCGCGCGATGCCCTTGCCTTCTGATGCTGAAGCCACGCGTTCCGGTAGGGTTTCGTAATACGCAAACGTCTCCGGGGCTTCGCTGTTGTTCTCCACCAAGACGATCTCGTAGTTGGTATACGTTGTCTTCTGGGCGATCGACATCACACAGGCGTCAAGCGTCTCAATGTAATCCTTGGTGGGAATCACAATGCTCACCAGCGGCGCAGGCTCCGGCAGCGCATAGCGCATGCGGTAGACAAACGGCGTCTCGGTCTCCTCGACCGTTCCGTGAACGCCCAGCGAGTCAAAGTGGCGCTGCAGAGCCAGGCGCCCAGCCTCGATGGCATACGGTTTGCTGTCGGCGGATCCGTCGGCGGTCGATCCCGGATGCACGCGCCAGTGATACAGCACATGCGCAACATGCTCAAACCGCGCGTCCGCCGAAAGGCAGCGAAGCGTCAGGTCGTAGTCCTGGGCACCCGCAACGTCTTCTGGGGACGTGCCGATACGATCGATAAGCGTCTTCTCTACCATCAGGAAATGCGTCACGCAGTTATGGCTATAGAGCAGGTCAACGTTGAGCTTGGTCTTAAAGACCGGCTGGCCCCACTCCCCCGTTTTCTGGAACATGTCCTCGTCGCAGAATAGGACCTGGGGGCGCTCGCCCTCGGCCGCCTTATTCAGCGCGGAAACATACTGGAATAACGCGTCCGGCTCCAGAATGTCATCGTGGTCCAAGAACGCGATGTAGTCGCCCATCGCTTGCTCAATACCTGCGTTGGTGTTGATCACAATGCCGCCGTTGCCGGGCAGCCCAATGCGACGAACGCGCTCGTCGTGGGCGCCTGCCGCAAGGTCGGCAACCGCATCCCATTCAGGTGAGGCATCCATAAGGAGCAATTCCCAGTTGTCATAGCTCTGGGCTAGCACCGAGTCCAGCAGCTCGCGCAGGTAGACTCGATCGGTCTTGTAGCACGGCACCACAATGCTCACGAGCGGCCTATAGGCAAAGGCCGCCGAAGCGACACGCTGGCATGCCAGATCGCCCGGCTTTGCGCGATGCTGCTCAAACCAACGTCGATAAGCTGCGTCGTCAGCGCGTGCATCCTTCATGCGGTTCCAGCTGTCGTCGACCATGCCGTTGTACAGGCGACCATCCATGGCGCAAAACCCGCTCTGGATCTGCTCTGTGGGATCGCTCACAATCGCGACAAAATCTCGTATATCCTGAGGCATCTCAACGCTCAGATACGTTTTATTGACGCGGCAACCGTTGCGCTGCGGCACATCGACCTGCGATTCAAACACATGCACAGTGACATCGATGGCATTCATATGCGTATCGAAGATCTGGAGCTCAGATGCGCACTGGGGGTCTCCCGCCCAGGTAACCTCATAGCGCCACACCGCGCCGGCGTCTGCCGGTAAATAGCGAATGGCATCGATCTCGTAGCGACCGCAGCATTCGCCACGCTGCGCATCGCGGATAAGCGCGCACAGCGCAGGCTTTGCTTTGTAGTTAATCTTGGATTCCAACTTGGCCACGCGGCTATCGAGACGAATGGAGCCCAACCTTTGACCACCGGATGCAAAAACGACATCCATCGACGAGCCATCCAAAAACGGAAGCACCAAGACGGCGAGCTCGCGCTCGTAATCGGAAACGGAAGGGCAAAACGCCAGCACACGGCCATGATCGACTGGGAACACCAGCAACGGCACACAAGAACCGCTCGTCGTCGCATGGGCAAACGCTTGAGAACCCTCCCGCTCAATAAGCGCGGCGACATCCTGACCGGCAAAACGAAGCAGCACAAACAGACGGCCCTGACTGCGGCAAAGTGCCAAACGCTTGATACTCATCTACACTTCTCGCTTTCCCAGGGCGTTCGCTGCCATGCGTTTGCAGGCACCCAGGCGCCCAAACCTCAAGACGTCGTAATCGAACATGAGCTTTTTGCACTCACGGACATTGGGGGCCTTGCTGGTAAGCGCCGCGCGCACCATAGCAGCAACAGATGGAGCACATTGTGCGAGCGCAGCATCGCTACCCACGGCAGAACCGGCAAGCGCCGCGGCAACGGCAGCAAACACCTTGCCGCAGTCCGAACCCAGCAACCTGAGCGCGTCGTACAGCACCAGATCGCACAGGAAATATGCCAGGTCATCGGCATGCTGGGCATCGAGACCGTCGCGCTGCCAGTCAGCCAGCACCGCGGAGTAAATCTTCACGTGCTCTAGCAGGCGCGTCTCGTCGTCATAGCGCATGGTGTCCATGAGCGAACCCTTGCGCGCCACGCGGTAGTCATACAGCTTGTTCGAGATAAGCGCGGTCTTATGCGAACGACCGTACACGGCAAAATCGAAGACCTGGTCCTCGCCATACTTAACGGTTTCGTCGAACACGATCCCGTTGCCCAGCAAAAACTCACGCTTGCAGGCGGTGCGCCATGCAAACGGGCGAGATGCTTCCTTAAACAGCAGGTCAGAGCTATAGCCTTCAAACGACACATCGCGCGGGCTCAGCACATAGTTAAGCCACGGATACCCCGCCTCCAGCGGATACGGGTTCGCGCCAAAGGTCAAAACGTCGCAGCCCTCGCGCTCAAAGGCATCTACGATCACGCGGCACGCATCGGGCGTAAATCGGTCGTCGGAATCCAAGAACGCGACGATAGGCGCCGTGGACGCGGCGATGCCTGCATTACGTGCACTCGACAGGCCGCCGTTGAGCTTATCGACCAGCGTAAAGCGCGCGTCCTTTTCGCAATAGGCAGCCGCGATGTCGCGCGAACCGTCCGGCGAGCCATCGTTAACCAGCACGCCTTCCCAATCGGGCATGTCCTGCGCAAGCAGGGAGTCCAAGCACCAGGCCAGACACTCCTCCACTTTATAGATGGGAACGACAACGGAAATCTTGGGGGTAGCCATAGTCACTCGCTCCTACTGTGCGGCCGGAACGTCATCGGGGTGCGGGTTGTCGCCGTAGGTGCGCTGATACGTCAGCACGCGCCAGACCAGCGGCAGGCCGCCAATCTTAAAGTAATGCTTAAACGTATTGAGCTTGCCCGGCTTCTTAAAGTCAAAGCGCGAATCGATATAGGCGCGGGGCGACTTGACCATCAGGCGCAAATCGGTCTCGCCGCGTGGATCAAACAGCGACAGGTCAAAGCGACCGGCATCCCAGTCGGCCTTGAGCTCGGGTGAAGCCTTCTCCCAAAACTGCCCACGCAGCTCATCGACCAGGCGCTCATCATTCCAACGGTACGTATCGACCTTCATGCGCATTAAAATGCCCTGGAGCTGAGCCTTGAGCTCGGGACGCTCGTCCAAAAAACGTTGCATCTCGGCATATTCGTCGCACACGCAAAACACCTTGTTGGGCGAATTAACGGAGCTCTTCTCGTTATCCTGGCGATAGCACAAAATGGGGTCCGCAATAAACGCGGCGCGCTCGGCGCAAGCCCAAACCTTAAAGTTAAAGCCTGCGTCCTGATACGAGGCACCCGGCGTGGGAAGGAACCGAATCTGATTGTCGTTGAGGAACTCGCGCCGATAGATAGCCGACCAAATGGAAGGTTTGCGGTAGAAGATGCCCGGGCGATCGACAGGGCGATACGCGGCGCCCGTCATATGCTCGTCGATAATCCCAAACAGCTCACGGCGCTCGCTGGGCGTGGACCAATACAGGTAAAAGTCGCCCTTCACCACATCGGCATGCTCAGCATCGGCCTTGGCGACCAGCTTTTGGAGCGAATCCTCAAACATAAAGTCGTCGGACTCCAGAATGCCCACGTATTCGCCGCATGCCATCTCCAGGCCGCGGTTCATCGAGTCGCCGTAGCCGCTGTTGGCTTTGTCGATCATCTTTACACGGGGGTCGCGCTCCATGTACTCGCGGATGATATCCGGCGAGCTATCAGTGGAACCGTCATTGATACAGATGATCTCGATGTCCTTGAGCGTCTGCGCCACGGCGGAATCGAGGCACTCGCGCAGATAGCGCTCGACATTGCAAATGGGGACAAGCAGCGAAACTTTAGGGGTATCAGAGTTCTGCAAGAGAACCTCCTGTTGAATAGCGTGTAACAGGGTTATTTTAGCAGCCGGGTTGCGGCGGGCGGCAGCGCTTGGAATTAGATAAAGCGCTCCAGACAGGCTTTGAGACCGCGAGTCGAGAGATAGAACAGCGTGGCGTCTGCCATCGAAACGCCCGAGGTCGCCGCAACGAGCTTGTGGGCAACACGCCGAACGGCGCCCTTAGCAGGCATATCCGCCCACGCCGTTCCCAAAAACGTCGTGAGATCCATGTTGACGCGAGCCGCCACGCGATGGAAACCATCGGCATCCAAGCGCGCCAGGTCGAACACAATGAGGTCTAAAAACCAAGTTATCAGCTCGCCGGGGCACAGGTCCAAAAGACCGTAGGCCGCCCAGTCCTCCAAGACCTCCTCGAGCATCCTCATGTGGGCGTCAAGCTTTTTGGCGCGAGCATCGGCACTGTTGAACTCGTGCGTCGCCGATTCACTCTCCATCACGTAGTGGTAAAACTTATCCGGCATGACGACGGTCTTGCGGGCAAGCGCATAAGCCGCAAATTGGAAGACGACGTCCTCGCCCAAAGCCAAACCGGGGGCGAAGCGAATACCTTCGCGATTGAGCAGCTCGCGCGAAAAAGCCGCACGGCAGGCATAGGGCTGCGCATTCGAATGGAACAGCAGTTGGGGATCACGGGCGCCGAAGGTACCGGCTTTGGGGCTCATGAGTTGCTGGACGCGTTTGGGGGCAGCATCGGCGGGTTCACAGACACCGCCAAAAACGGCAGCCTCGGCATCTGCAGACTCCATGGCATGCAGCACGCGCTCGACCGTCTGGGCATCAATGTAATCGTCAGCGTCCACAAAGAAGACGGTCTCGCCCTCGGCGGCATCGATACCGGCATTTCGAGCGCACGAGACGCCTGCGTTTTCCTGGTCAATCACCAGTACGCGATCGTCGGCCTGCGCGATCCGGTGCAACACGTTCAACGAATCATCAGTCGAACCGTCATTGACGCAAACAACCTGAATCGAGCGCTCGGACTGGGCCAACAGCGAATCGACGCATCGCTGAATGGAGCGCGCAGAGTCGTAAACGGGGACGACAATGGTAGCTTTAGGACACGAGGCCTCTCCCATGCCGACCTACCCCCTCAGCGATTCGATGAGGAAGGCAGCGACCACGCCTGGCCCTCCAACCGAGGCGTAATACTTAGCACGGCCCAAGGCACCATCCGTCGCAAAACTCGGATGCTCATAAACCCAGCCCTCAGGATCTTTGAGGATGGCAGCGAGATTCGCGCGCTTCCACGGCTTGAGGTCGTCAAGCGAAAAGTCCCCGGCGTCCAAGGCCGCTTGGAACTCCTTGGCCATCTGAACCAGGAACTCCTTATAGAACTTAGGCGCCAGGCGCACGTAGTTCCACATGTACGAATCGTACTTAATGAGCTGATTGAACTTGAGCATGCGCGCGACATCATCACTTGCGTGGTCACGGGCATAATCCTCTCGAATCCAACGCTCAATCTCAGCATACTCGGTATTGACGCAAAAAACCTTAGCCGAAGAATTGACCGAGGAATTCTCGTTGTCCTGGCGATACGACAGCACGGCATCATGTAGGTAAACAGCCTTATCGGCGCACGCGATCACCTTAAAGGCGAATGACGTGTCCTGAAAGGATGCCCCCGGAGTCGGCAGGAACTTAATGCCGTTGCGCTCAAGAAAATCGCGACGGTACACGGCCGACCAAATCGACGGCTTTTGCTTAAAGAACTGCGTCGTATCGCTCGGGTGCACCGGCTTGCCACAGTCCTTGGTCTTAAACATCTCGTGCAGCGAACGGCGCTCCTCGGGCTTAGACCAGTAGAAATCAAAGTTCGCCTTCGCAAAGTCGGCATTATTGCTATCGGCGGCCGAGACAAGCTTTTCGAGTGCGTCGGGCGCCATAAAGTCATCGGACTCCAAGATGCCAACGTACTTGCCACGCGCCATCTCCAAGCCGTGGTTCATCGAGTCGCCGTAGCCGCTGTTGGCCTTGTCGATCATCTTGACGCGCCCATCGCGCTCCATATACTCGCGGATAATCGCCGGCGAGTTGTCGGTCGACCCGTCGTTAATGCAGATGATCTCAATATCCTTAAGCGTCTGCGCCAGGGCGGAATCGAGGCATTCGCGCAGGTAGCGCTGAACATTGTAAATGGGAATAAGCAGCGACAGAACAGGGCTGCCAGAGGCGTTAGTAGACAAATGTGCTCCTTAGGAAATACCTGTCGTTTCATGGTATCAAAGGGTCAGCGCGCCAGCGGGCGTTTATATAATCTATGGAGCCTCTTGCGGGCAAAGCAGCTCCACGTCATGCGGCGGGCCCGTGGCAGGTTCCTGCGTTTTATTCAAAGCTTGCCGCCAAGGTGCGCCGAGCCTTTACAATAGGACAGTCCCAAGGACGTATTCGATTGCTTCCGTGCAGCGCATGCGCGCCGCGCGTGAAAGGATATATTGCCCCATGCCTTCAACCCTCCCCGCTCCCATCGATAAGCTCGCCATCGTCGTCGTTACGTACAAGCGCCAGGAACTCCTGGCCAACTTGTTCGACTCCATGACCAGGCTCACGGCAACGCCTTGGCGCATCGTAATTGTCGATAACGAGAATTCGCGCGAGACCGAGGCCATGTGCACCGCATTCAACGAGCGCTTGGCCAACCTGTGGGGCACCGACACCGAGCAGCCCGACGCAAAGGGCGGCACCGACCGTGTGATCTACGCCCCGCAGCTCGAAAACGGCGGTGGTGCGGGCGGCTTCTCCGCCGGCACCAAGTGCGCCTACGACCTAGGCGCCCAGTGGTTCTGGGTAATGGACGATGACGTGCTCGTCATCCCCGAAGGCATCGAGCGTCTTGCCAAGTGGACCGACCGCTACGATGTCATCCAGGGTTCGCGCCTGGACTTTGACGGCGGCGCCTTCTTTTGGCAGTACCAGCTCATCCTTTCACTCGGCATTCCCAACCCCATCGCCAAGTGGGATCTGGGTCCCGAGGGCTACCGCACTATGAACCAGCTGTGCTTTGAGGGCGGAATGTTCTCGCGCCGCGTGGTCGACAAGATTGGCCTGCCCGACGCGCGCTTCTTTATCTACGGCGACGATGCCTGCTACGGCTACGTAGCCAGCCAACACTTCCCCGCCGCCGTTGTTGCCGACGTGGTTCTCAAGCGCGCCCGCGCCGTCTCTAACTGGGATATCGCCGGCAAGCGCCAGCTCAACTCCACGAGCGACACCAACCGCTACTACATCATGCGCAACCGCGGTTATCTGGCCCGCTACATGCAGATTTACGGCGACTATCACCCCGTGCTGTTCCGTCTGGGCAACGTCGCGACCTTCTGCAAGGAGTTCATTCGCCTGGCCGCGGTCGACAAGTGCTTTAAGACCGGTATTCCGGCGCTGCGCCGTGGCATGAAGGACGCCCGCAAGATCGTCAAGGATCCTAACTGGAAGCCCATGCCGCCCATGAAGGACGCGGAGCAGTAAAGGGCTTTCGCCATCCCCTACAACCGTTGGCACACCACGGACACACGCTGCCCGTCAAAGCCAAAGCCCCAGCGCATCCGCCCGACGGCGGGGCGTGGCACGCGAATATCATCGATGCCGTTGCGCTCGATTTCGAGCAGCGCCTGAACCGCTAACAGTTCTAGGCCCAGGGCATCGACGCCAGGGTCGTACATCATGTTGATCGTTATCAGCGGGCGCTCGTCGAGTATGCCGAGCGTGTCGGCCACGTCAAACACCCGACCGGTGGGAATCACCTGGATATCCCAGCGATCCGAAACGCCACTTCGCTTGGAGCTGGGATTGCAATAGCCGGGCAGTCCAAAGCAGAGCCCCTGCAGCGCCAGATGATAGGCTGTCGGCATATCTGATTGGCCCACATCGATGCCCAGATCGCCGATAGCACAGCTCAAAGCTTGCTTTACAGCGTCCTCGTCTCCACGACACAGCCCGTCATGGAACGAGTCGATAACTCGAACGTCCTCAACGGCGCACTCAAACCATTCCAGAATTACAAGACGGAGCGCCTGACGTACTTCGTTGTTAGGCAGACGCAGGGAACGAAGGCGCACGCCGTCCTCCGAATGCCCCGTCATGTCCGTGGTAAGGAATCCAGACAGATACAGCGCAGTCCAGATATCTTCGGGCTTGGCGGCATCGGCCTCCTCGGCATGCACATGCACCGACGCCTCAATAAACCCATGCGGCTCAAGCAAATCGAACAATGCGGACAGGCGCATGAGATTCCAGTCACCGACGTATGCGCTCAGACGATCGGCGCAACCATACAGATCTGTCCGAACGGGCGCGACGCAACCGCGATGTGCGTAGTCCACCACACGCTCCGGGATCGAACAATAAAAACCACCAAACAGATAACCCTCGAGCCACTCACGCGCGTCATCCAGACAGCCGTTGCGACCGATGCGATCCAACAGTACCTGGACTTCGTCGTCCGAAAAACCGAACCATCGATCACACCAACTCGACAGCGGCGTCGCCGACCGATAGGAAACCCCACGTTGGGACAACGCAAACTCGGCAGGACCGGGGCGCTCGCCCATAAGGCACGTCAATCGCAACAAATCGCTGGCGTCGGCAATGGTGTCGAACAACATCCGGCTGAGCGACTCTAGGGAATCCATGCTACCGTAGTCCTTAGCGTCCAAACGCTTTGGACATACCGCGTCGTAGTCGTCTATCAGAAGAACAACCTGCTCATCGAAAGCTGTCTGGAGCAGCTTAATAAGCACGCCTAGCGCCGCATCGATCTCTCTATCGCTGGCCACCCCACGCGCCGCCCTCTCGATAAGACGAACCTCACGTCTTGACAGATCAGGCGCGGCAAGCAGCGGCAGCAATCGGGCGCACTCGTGCGCGACGGCGCTGCGAATAGCCGCCGCAGCATCAGCGTCGCGCCTCACAGCGACAGCTGAAAAGTCGAGCATGATGACCGGATAACACGCGTACTCATCACGATAGCGACCGCCGCCCGCCTGCCAAATCTGGGTGCAGACGAACGGGCTTCGATCCGGCCGCCGGTGATCAGGTCGTTCCAAATAGCATTTGAGCATCGACAAGTTCATGCTCTTGCCAAAACCCTTGGGTCGGCAGCAAAACGCGACGGATGCCTCACAATCCAACATATCGGCAATAAACATGGTCTTATCGACGAGTAAATACCGATTGATTGCATCGGAAAAGTCGTGAACATCAACCGGTAGAGCTGCGTTATCCGCATGATTGAGCAACCGCGCACCAAACGCATGAGTAAAACCACAATTCACCTGTTCAGACACCGTAAACTCTCCCTCTAACGCAGCACGATGCCTATTGTAACGAGCAGGCGGAGCGCAACAATATCGACCTGCAAAGGTTTCGGGCAACGGTAGCAACTGACGCCCCGAGGGGGCATAACAAATCGTTGCACAACAAAAACGAGGCCCGATGCCGCCGCACCGGACCCCGTCCTTAACTCTTATAGAAAACGATCTGAAAGATTACTCCTCCGAGCCATCCTCCCCAGAATTCTTCTTCTGCTGATCGAGCTTATGCTTACCGCTCACGATGGACGTAGCGCCCAGCGTAGCCAAGCTCGCACTGGCAAGGCTCGCCATCACGATCAAGTCGCCCGTCTTTGGCATATTGCCGCCAGATGACTTGGTCGTTGTAGTCGTCGTGGTTGTAGTGGTCACCGTCTTGGAGTCATTTTGATCCTGATTCTGGTTATCAGCGCCGCTCTTGTCGTCGTCTTCGGACTGTTTCTTTTCGCCCTCGGTCTTGCTCTCGTCCTTCTTCTCAGATTCAGACTTCTTATCCTCGTCCTTCTTCTGAGCGGACTTCTCGTTCTTCTCCTCAGAGCTAGAACCCTTATCGAATTCGGTCACCTCGGAAGCCTTGTCCTTGGAGTCGTCCCTTGCGGCCTCGGTCTTTTCCGTGGAACCCTGATCAGAGTTGTCCTTGTTCTGGGCCGAGCCGTTATTGACGCCAGCCATCAGCGAAGAACCCAGCGTAGAGCCAAGCTGCTCGGAGAAAGAAGGCTTCTTGTCCGGCGAAGCAACGGGAGCGTCCGGCGCCTTATTCGAGTCGTCCTTGGAAGCATCGGAATCAGGGGTCGTGTCAGAGCCGGAGCCGTTGTTAGAGCCGGTGTCAACGGACGAATCGCTCGAGCCGGTAGATGAGTTAGAGGTGTCAGCGCCGGTCGAACCAGAAGCGTCGCTGTCCGTATTGCCGGCAGAGCTTGAAGGCGAATCGCCCGCAGCAGAGCCGTTCGAATTGGAGCCGTTCGAGGTAGAGCCGTTCGAGGTAGAGCCGTCGTTGGTAGTGCCACCAGCAGAGCCATTACCGTCAGCATCGGTCGAGGGCGCATCCATCCTGTCATCGTTGGCATCGTCACTCGAGTCGTCATTCGAATCAGGTGTCGGCGAGGGCGCCGGTGTGGGCTCGGGCTGCACGGGCGTCGCGGCGGCAGCCTCGTCCTCAGCGATATAAACCAAGCAGTCCTTTAGCTCGTTGCGGTAGCGGTTCTTCCAGCCCTCATGATACTGGGGTTGGCTCGAATACTTGGTCGCCACGTTATTGACCACGCTGTAGGAAAGCGCCGTCACAAACTCACGATCGGACATATCGTTGGAAAGATTCGCCCAGCGGAAAAAGTCCCTGCAGCCACCAGTGCCGCACATGTTGGTAATGCTCCACACCATGCCCTTGACGCAGTCGGCGCGGCCCGAAATATCAATACCCAGGCCGCTCTTGAGCCACGCCTCGGTCACCGCATAGTACGAGTTGTACGCATAAGCATCTTGAAGTGCTGAGAACTCAACAGGATCGGTGTTGTACGCACCTTGGAAGGCCTCCTGCGCAATACGGCCCAACTCGGTGAGCTGACCGTTCTCGTACATGGCATTGCTCGCGTTGGAAATCTCGCTGCCGCGATCAATCGCATCCTTGAGCATGCTGTATTTTTCGGGGCTGTAGTTGTAGACCTGCTTCATAAACGGAATGAGCGACCAGCGGCGGTCGAACTGGTAATAGCCCAACGCGTTATAGCCGTCACCGTACGAAAAGCCCTGGTTGTAGTTACCATGGCTCTCGTACTTGGTAAAGTACTTCATCTCGGGAGTCACGTTGACAAACGAAACGCCCTGGACCGACCTCAGCACGCCCGAGAAGGACTGCTGGGTGTAAAGGCCCTTATCGATATCGGTGGCATCCGAGGCAACGCCCGGCGTGGGCTCCTCGGCGGCGGCGGGTGCCGGCGCGGAAACGGCACCAAACGAAAGCGCCAGCGTCAGGCCCGCAACAATCGCGGAATGCTTGGGCTGCATAAGATCCTCCCTGCATTGGTATAGTTAAAGTTCAGTTTGCAAAGATAAAAATAAGTATTGCAGCTCGCCCGTTGTTGCACAACAACCCCTCGGTAAACGGCAACAACCCTCCGCGAAATCTTAAGGAATTGCGCTCAACCTACAGCTTAATGTCAAAGTTGATCTCGGGAACGGCGGCCAAGTCGGCCAACGTCACGCCGTCGACGTACTTTTCGATCACGTCGTCCAAACCGCGCCAGAACTTGACGGTGGAACACAGGTCGCTGCGGGCGCAGCTGTTGTCGATGCCATCGCACGCCACCGGAGCCGTGCTGCCTTCGACGGCACGCAGGATGTCGCCGGCACGCACCTCGGCGGGGTCCTTGGCCATCATGTAGCCACCGCCCTTGCCGCGCACGCTCTTAAGCAGGCCCGCCTTCATAAGCGGACGAACCAGCTGCTCCAAATACTTTTGTGAGATATGCTCGCGGTCGGCAACCTCGCGCAGGGCAATCTTGCCCTCGGCGTCACCGAGCGCCGCGATATAGATCATCAGTCGGAGGGCATAGCGGCCCTTGGAAGAAATGAGCATACCTACCCTCCCATCGCATCTGGGACAATATAACCAGCTTTGTTTGTCCCAAATCTTATGCACGCGGGGCAAACAAGCCTGATTATTATGTCCCACATCTAAAAAGTCGAGTGGATTAGTCGGGTTTTCCCTTGACTAACGCCGAACCCATAGTAACTTTATTCCGAGAAGATTCCTAGGGTTTAGTACACCTATGAGTACACCATATACAGAGAGGGACAGCATGAGCGCAAATCCGCTGCTTTCCATCGAAGGTCTGACCGCCTCCGTGGACGAGAAGACCATCCTCCACAACGTCAACCTCAACGTCGCCGCCGGCGAGACCCACGTGCTGATGGGCCCCAACGGCGCCGGCAAGTCCACCCTCGGCCACCTGGTCATGGGCGACCCCGTCTATACCGTCAACGACGGCCGCATCGTCTTTGACGGCCAGGACATCACCGAGCTCACCACCGACAAGCGTTCACGCGCCGGCCTGTTCCTGAGCTTCCAGGCTCCGGTCGAAATTCCGGGCGTGCCGCTGTCGAGCTTTTTGCGCGCCAGCATCGCCGGCCGCCCCGGCCTGGAGATGAAGGGCAAGGAGTTCCGCCGCCGCGTGAAGGAGCTCGCGGCCGAGCTCAACATGGATACCGCCTATCTCAACCGCGAGCTGGGCGTGGGCTTCTCGGGCGGCGAGAAGAAGAAGGTCGAAATGCTCCAGCTTCTGCTGCTGCAGCCCAAGCTCGCCATCCTCGACGAGACCGACTCTGGTCTGGACGTCGACGCGCTTTCCACCGTCAGCCACGGCATGGACGCCTACCGCAAGAGCTGCGACGGCTCCATGCTCATCATCACGCACAACACGCGCATCCTGGAGCACCTGGATGTCGACCGCGTCCACGTTATGGTCAAGGGTCACATCGTGCGCGAGGACGACGCCTCGCTCATCCCCTGGATCGACAAGAACGGCTTTGAGACCTTCGAGCGCGAGGCCGCCGAGCAGCGCGCCCAGGCCGAGTCCGCCGCTGCCGAGCAGCAGGCGTAAAGGGGCGACGCAATGACCAAGAACCGCACCGAGGTCGCGGACATCGACCGCAGCCTCTACGACTTCACCTATGGCGAGGAGGGATTCGAGCGCCTCGACGCCGGCATCACGCCCGACATCGTACGCGAGATCAGCGCCAAAAAGGACGAGCCGCAGTGGATGCTCGACCTGCGCCTCAAGTCCCTCGAGATTTTTAATCGTTTTCCCGACCCGACGTGGGGTCCCTCCATCGAGGGCCTGGACATGGACAACATCGTCACCTACGTCAAACCCAACACCGATCAAAAGCACGACTGGGAGTCGGTGCCCGACGACATCAAGAATACCTTTGAGCGCCTGGGCATCCCCGAGGCCGAGCGTAGCTACCTGGCAGGCGTCGGCGCGCAGTACGACTCCGAGCTGGTCTACCACAACATGCAGGACACAGCGTCTAAGATGGGCATCGTCTATTCCGGCATCGAGGAGGCCCTGCACGACCCGCAGTGGGAGCCGCTCATCCACGAGAAGTTCATGACGCTCATCCCGCCCACCGACCACAAGTTTGCGGCCCTGCACGGTGCCGTGTGGTCGGGCGGCTCGTTTGTCTACGTGCCCAAGGGCACCAAACTCGACTTCCCGCTGCAGAGCTACTTCCGCCTTAACGCCAAGGGCGCCGGCCAGTTTGAGCACACGCTCATCATCGTCGAAGACGATGCCGATCTGCACTTCATTGAGGGTTGCTCCGCGCCCAAGTACAACGTGGCAAACCTCCACGCCGGCGCCGTCGAGCTCTTTGTGGGCAAGCGCGCGCACCTGCGCTACTCGACCATCGAGAACTGGTCCAAGAACATGTACAACCTCAACACCAAGCGTGCGCGCGTGGACGAGGACGGCGACATCGAGTGGATCAGCGGCTCCTTCGGCAGCCACGTTGGCTACCTCTACCCCATGAGCGTGCTCAACGGCCGCCGCGCCCGTTCCAGCTTTACCGGCATCACCTTTGCCGGCGCCGGTCAAAACCTCGACACCGGCTGCAAGGTCGTGCTCAACGCACCCGATACCTCGGCAACCGTCGAGACCAAGGGCATCTCCAAGAGTGGCGGCATTCAGACCTTCCGCAGCTCTATTGTGGCGACACCCAAGGCCGAGGGCTCCAAGGCAACCGTGAGCTGCCAGTCGCTGATGCTCGACGACCAAAGCCGCTCCGACACTATTCCGGCCATGGACATCCGCGCCAAGAACGTCGACATCGGCCACGAGGCCACCATCGGCCGCATCGGCGACGATAAGGTGTTCTACCTGATGAGCCGCGGTATCTCGGAGGAAGAAGCCCGTACCATGATCGTCAACGGCTTTGCCAACCCGGTTTCCAAGGAGCTGCCGCTGGAGTACGCCGTCGAGATGAACAACCTGATCAAGCTCGAGATGGAAGGAGCGATCGGATAATGAACCAGACCACGAACACCGCTGCTACCACCCTTGAGCAGGTCAATGCGATGCCAGCTGCCACTTGGGGTTGGCTGAAGATGAACCAGACCAAGCTCGAGCTCTCTGACGAGCTTGCCGCCGCTCCCACCGAGGCTGTTAAGGTCGAGGGCTTGGACGAGCAGTTCCGCGGCGCTGCCGACGCATTTAACGCCGCCATGGACGCCATGGCCGAGCGCTTCCCCGAGCGCCGCGCCTCCGCCCCCGGCGACGCCGCCGACCGCGCCCGCATCACGCCCGAGACCGAGCTTGACGTGCCCGCCACCTCCATCTACCAGGCCGGTGCCATCAAGCTCGAGGAGGAGCTCTCCCCTGCTGAAGCCTTCGAGACCGGCATGGGCGAGGCTGCCTACACCTACTTGGCCGACCACGCCACCAAGCGCATCGTCATCGATGTGCCCGCATACAAGCACGCCACGGTTACCGTGCGCATGAGCGGTGTCGATGCAGCCGCGGCCATCGCCGCCATCGACGTCGTCGCCCGTCCCCAGTCGACGCTCGATCTGCTTATTGCCCTGGACTCTCCCGTTGCCGGCCAAGGCGTCGTGGGATCCGTGCTACGCGTGTGCGCCCACGAGTACGCCACCGTCAACGTGACCTGCACGCAGACGCTCGACGATAGCTGGATCGCGCTCGACGACACCGGCCTGTTCCTGGACGAGGGCGCGCGCGTCAACGTGCAGCACGCCGTCCTGGGTGCCGGCGCCAGCGCCACCGGCCTTGCCGGCGACCTGCTGGGCGATACCGCCAAGGTCACCATCGATACTGACTACCTGGGCGCCCGAGAGCAGGTGCGCGACTTTAACTACGAGCTGCGCCACCGCGGTCGCAAGACCGAGTGCGAGATCGACGCCAACGGCGTGCTGACCGGCACGTCCAAGAAGGTCTACCGCGGCACCATCGACCTCGTGCACGGTTGCAAGGGTGCAACCGGCACCGAGCGCGAGACGGTGCTTTTGGCCAACAAGGGCGTCGACAACAAGACCGTTCCCGTCATTCTCTGCGACGAGGACGACGTCGCCGGCAACCACGGAGCCACCATCGGCCACGTCCGCGACGAGCAACTGTTCTACCTCGCCTGCCGCGGCCTTGACCAAAACGCCGCCGAGGACCTGTTCGTCCGCGCCAAGCTGGAGGACGCCGCACTTTCCGCCACCGACGAGCGCACCCGCGCCGCCGTCGTCCGCCTGGGCAACAACCTGATCGACAACTTTGAAGAGGAGCTCGCATGATCGACACCGAGCACGTTAAATGCGACACCTGTACCGCACCGGAGCCTATGGAGCTCGACGCCAGCGACGAGGCCTCGCGCGGCCGGCCTACCGTCGACATCGAGACTAATCCCTACAAGGCGCAGTTCCCGCTGTTCCAGCAGCACCCCGAGATCGCCTTCCTCGATAGTGCCGCCACCGCGCAGCGTCCTGCCTGTGTGCTCGACGCCGAGCGCGACTTCTACCAGCGCATGAACGCCAACCCCCTGCGCGGCCTGTACTCGCTGTCCGTCGAGGCCACTGAGGCCATCGCGAAGGTGCGCCAGCAGATCGCCGACCTCATCGGCGCCTCACAGGCCAACGAGGTCGTCTTCACCCGCAACACGAGCGAGTCGCTCAACCTGGTCGCCAAGAGCTTTGCACCCACAGTCCTCGAGCCGGGCGACGAGGTCGTCATCACCATCATGGAGCACCACTCCAACCTAATCCCGTGGCAGCAGGTCTGCCGCGAAACCGGCGCCAAGCTCGTCTACCTCTACCCCACTAAGACCGGCCAGCTCACCACCGAGGAGGTTCTTGCCAAGGTTGGTCCCAAGACCAAGATCCTGGCCGTGGGTCAGGTTTCTAACGTGCTGGGCGTCGAGAACCCGGTCAAGAACCTCGGCAAGCTCGTGCACAAGTACGGCGGCTATCTGGTCGTCGACGGCGCACAGTCGCTGCCGCACATGCCGGTCGATGTGGCCGACCTGGGAGCCGACTTCTTTGCCTTTAGCGCACACAAGGCCATGGGCCCTATGGGCATCGGCGTGCTGTGGGGCAAGATGGACCTGCTCAACGCCATGCCGCCCATGCTCACCGGCGGCGAAATGATCGACTCTGTCACCGAGCAGGACGCCGTCTGGGCGCCCGTCCCCGAGAAATTCGAGGCCGGCACGCAGGACGCCGCCGGCATCTTCGCCACGGGCGCGGCACTCGACTACCTCGTCAACACGGTTGGCTACGAAAACATCCAGGCACGCGAGCAGGCACTCGTCCACTACCTGATGGGCGAACTCATGCAGCTCGACTTTGTCCAGATCATCGGCTCCATCTACTGGGACAACCATCACGGCGTCGTCAGCTTTAACGTCAAGGGTATCCACCCGCACGACGTCGCGAGCATCATGGACATGGACGGCGTGTGCATCCGTGCCGGTCACCACTGCGCGCAGCCGCTGCTTACCTGGCTGGGCGTCGAGAACCTCGCCTGCTGCCGCGCCAGCGTGGCCTTCTACAACGACAAGGCCGACATCGATAAGTTCATCGCCGGCCTGCATCACGTTTGGAGCACGTTCAATGGGTAATCTGTACACCTCCACCACGTTTATGGAGCACAACTCGCACCCCGACTACAAGTACGAGATGGATGCCCCCACGCACGAGCACGACGGCATCAACCCCAGCTGCGGCGACGAGCTCACCTTGCAGCTGCGCGTCGAGAACGGCGCGATCGAGGAGGCCTCCTTTACCGGCCACGGCTGCGCCATCAGTCAGGCCAGCGCCGACATCATGGCCGACCTCATCACCGGCGAGACCGTCGAGGAAGCTCGCCGCCTAGCAGAGCTCTTCCTCGCCATGATCCGCGGCGAGAAGCTCTCCGAGGAGGACCTGGAAGACCTGGACGAAGCCGCCCAGCTCCAGGACATCTCGCACATGCCCGCCCGCGTCAAATGCGCCGAGCTCGCCTGGCGCACCCTCGACGGCATGCTCACGGGACAAAATAATCAGTAGTATTTGTCCCAAATCTTAAGATTTTTGTTGGCCGAATCGCTTGACAAGAGTGGTTCGGCCATTTTCTATTCCGAGAGCTCAGCCTGTGCCTTCACCCGCGCATAAGCACGCACAATACGAGAGACGCTACTTTTGCCAATCCCGGTATACCGCTCAATCTGGCGCACCGTAAAGCCGGCATTGTTCAATCCAACAATAACGGTATCGCGCTGCGCCGGCGGTACAGTTTTAACCCCGTTGAGCGGAACCTCTAGCTCCTTCGCCAACTTGTTGGCAAAGGCGTGGCGTTCCCACTCCGTCTCTTTCATATCGCACAGCGCTGGCTCACTGCCGTCGGGCGCCGAAAGCGAATAGGCAATAAAGCCCTCGGCAGAACCAAAAAGCTCAAGCACGCAAGAAGGATCAGAAAATCCCCTCGCGACATCGGCCGCGTCACCGTCGTAAGCGCACAAATGCTCCGGAAAGCTGCTCCAGGGATAACGCTCAATGAGACTGATGCCCACCTCCTGCGGATCGGCGTGTACGGAGCGAATAGCCTCCATCACCTGCCAATCGGTATCGAGCGAACGCCGGTCAAAACGGTTCTGGAACAGATGGCCTGTGCGCCCCGTGCGCTTATTGAACCGCCGCGCGTATGTCAAAAGCAGCCGGTGCATTGCCGCGCTCATCCTGTCCTCGTAATCTGCAAGCACCAAATGCACGTGATTGCCCATAAGGCACCAGGCGATAACCGTCACGCCCTCCTCGCGGCAGCGCTCGCGCATCAGCTCCAAAAACTCCCACCGGTCTTCATCGCCCTCAAAGATGAGCTGTTTGCCCACACCGCGGGCACAGACATGGTAAAAGCCGGTAACCGTTCTCCAAACGCGCTGCATGGCGCTCCCTTCGCCGGGATCTGCTTACCATCCAATACGGCACGATTGAAGCGTGCCATCAAAACATTCACGCAAAACAATACACTCGCGCGGCCAAAGGCAGCAAACAGGCGGCGAACGGCACCGTTGCAACAGGTCAACCACTGCAACGCTTGCAAGAGCGGACCAAAAGCTTGCCCAAGACGGACCCCCTCTACGGAAACTCACGACCACAGAACATAGAGTTAAACCGTTTCAATTAAAACTTCCGGACTTCTCGCTACGAAAACTGAGCCGTTCGCCGAATATTCCGTGCATTTCGCGGTATTATAGGGGCTGCATGTCATGTCCCTTTCGAAGGGTCGCCCGGCAATCGCCAGCCACGACCCCCAGACGGGACGCCAACACGATAGAGAGGAGAGGCATGCAGTACTCACAGGAAGTGGAGAACATGTGCCCCGTTGCCAAGGGTGCATACCACGGCCCCGCACCCATCCCCGAGGAGGGCAAGTGGGTCCAGGCTAAGGAGATTTCCGACATCTCCGGTCTTACGCACGGTGTGGGTTGGTGCGCACCTCAGCAGGGCGCCTGCAAGCTCACGCTGAACGTCAAGGACGGCATCATCGAGGAGGCCCTCGTTGAGACCATCGGCTGCTCGGGCATGACCCACTCTGCCGCCATGGCTTCCGAGATCCTTCCCGGTAAGACCATCCTCGAGGCCCTCAACACCGACCTCGTCTGCGACGCCATCAACGTTGCTATGCGCGAGATCTTCCTGCAGATCGTTTACGGCCGCAGCCAGACCGCGTTCTCCGAGGGCGGCCTGCCCGTGGGCGCCTCCCTCGACGACCTCGGCAAGGGCCTTCGCTCTCAGGTCGGCACCATGTTCGGCACCAAGGCCAAGGGCGCTCGTTACCTCGAGCTCGCTCAGGGCTACGTCACCCGCATGGCTCTCAACGACAAGAACGAGATCATCGCATTCGAGTTCCTGAACCTCGGCAAGTTCACCGACGCCGTCAAGGCCGGCAAGACCCCCGAGGAGGCCATCGCTGGCGCTATGGGCCACTATGGTCAGTGGGAGAACGCTGCCAAGTACATCGACCCGCGCACCGACGAGGAGACTCACTCCGTCGCCAGCGTGTTCCCGGTTCACGAGTAGAAAGGGAGGGAAATAACTATGACTGTTACGTTCGAAGGTTACGAGCGCCGCGCTGACAAGATCAACAAGTGCCTCGCCGACAACGGCATCGCCTCCCTCGAGGAAGCTCTGCAGATCTGCACCGACAAGGGCTTCAACCCGCGTGAGATCGTCAACAACACCCAGTCCATCGCCTTCCAGAACGCCGAGTGGGCCTACACCCTCGGTTGCGCTCTCGCTGTCAAGCGTGGCGCCAAGTCCGCTTCTGAGGCTGCCGCCATCATCGGCGAGGGCATCCAGGCCTTCACCGTTCCCGGCTCCGTCGCCGAGGACCGCAAGGTCGGTCTGGGCCACGGCAACCTGGGCGCTATGCTGCTCTCCGACGACACCGAGTGCTTCGCCTTCCTGGCCGGTCACGAGTCCTTCGCTGCCGCTGAGGGTGCTATCGGCCTGGCTCTAAACGCCAACAAGGCTCGCAAGAAGCCGCTGCGCGTCATCCTCAACGGTCTGGGCAAGGACGCTGCTCAGATCATCGCCCGCATCAACGGCTTCACCTACGTGAAGACCCAGTTCGACTACTTCACGGGCGAGCTCAAGGTCGTCGAGACCATCCCCTACTCCGATGGTCCCCGCGCCGCCGTCAACTGCTACGGCGCCGACGACGTCCGCGAGGGCGTTGCCATCATGTGGCACGAGAACGTCGACATCTCGATCACCGGTAACTCCACCAACCCCACGCGCTTCCAGCACCCCGTCGCTGGCACCTACAAGAAGGAGCGCCTCGAGGCTGGCAAGAAGTACTTCTCCGTCGCTTCTGGTGGCGGCACTGGTCGTACCCTGCACCCGGACAACATGGGCGCAGGCCCTGCCTCTTACGGCATGACCGACACCATGGGCCGTATGCACTCCGACGCCCAGTTCGCCGGTTCTTCCTCCGTGCCTGCGCACGTCGACATGATGGGTCTCATCGGCATGGGCAACAACCCCATGGTCGGTGCCACCGTCGCCTGCGCTGTCGCCGTCGAGGAGGCCCTCAAGGCCTAATCGCGCCCGCGCGATGCTCATATAGTTGAGCTTTGGAGCCGCTACCCACCCGGGTAGCGGCTCTTTTTGTTTGCGCTGGCGCAGGGTAGCTAATGCCGATATATCAGCTGGGGCGAAATGCAAGATGTGATGAGATGGAGCGTCAGAGCGTCCATGACGCCCACCTGCCATATTTGCCCTTTACCGATTTGCCGGGTCTTTGCGGCCCCATTGCCGATCACCCGTGCGACAATGCGCCGGACGAGAAAGGAATCCGATGGAATCGACTGATGTACTGGTAATTGGATCTGGCATTGCGGGCCTTTGTGCCGCCATCGAAGCGGCACGCACGGGTGCAACCGTCACTGTGGCAAGCGCCGGCAAGACCATGAGTGGATCGAGCTTCTTCCCGGGTACCTGGGGCCTCGGCCTCATCGGTCCCGTCGACGAAGACGACGAGCAGGACCTCATCGACACCATCCTGGCCGTCGGCGGCGGCGTTGCCGACCCCGAACTCGTCCAAACGTTCGTCCACGGCATTCCCCAAGCGATTGACTGGCTCGAGCAAGACCTGGGCGTTGAGCTCCAGCGTCCGCAAAGCGCCGAGAGTGCTCAACAAAAGCAATTTATCCCCTGCTTTGACCACAAGACGCGCATGTGGCGCGGCCTCACCCGCAAGCCCCTTGAGGACGCTCTGACGACCTGGATCGAGTCGCTCGGCATTCGCCTGCTCCCCCGCCATGAGCTTATCGACCTTGTTGAGGACACGAACGGCAGAATAACCGGAACCGTACTCTACGACCTTACCGAAAATCGAATCGTGCCCTTTGCTGCCAAGGCCACGATCATCGCAGCCGGTGGCACAGGCGGCCTGTTCGAGCGCAGCCTTACGTCGGCTGATGTGCTCAGCTCCTCGCAGGCCATCGCACTGGCGCACGGCGCAACACTTACTAATATAGAGTTCATGCAGATGATGCCCGGCTTCATCGAGCCCAGGCGTAACTTGGTCTTCAACGAGAAAACCTGGCGCTACGTGCATGTAGACCAGCCGGTAGATATTGCCGACGACAAGCTGAACGACCTGCTCGAGCAGCGCTCTGGATATGGTCCCTTCACGTCACGCTTGGCCTCCCGCGCTATCGATCTCGTCATCGATCAGGCAGGTGTCGAAGGCCTGGCACTCCACTACGACTTCCCCCGCGAGGATGTCCCAGAGTTTGTGCAGACCTTTGCCACCTGGCTGCAAGACGAGCACGGCATCGCGCCGACCGACGAGATGCGCGTTGCGATGTATGCCCACGCCGCTAACGGCGGCATCAAGATCGATAAGACCGCGCACACGGGCGTTGAGGGCCTCTACGCTTGCGGCGAGGCGACAGGCGGCATGCACGGCGCCGACCGCATTGGTGGCTTATCAAGCGCCAACGGCATCGTATTCGGACGTATCGCGGGCGCATCGGCAGCCCTCACAGCGCAGAAAGAGCCTGAGGCGGCCCTGAAGGCGGATATCACCCTCCCCCAGTACGGCATTGCCACAACAGATGCCGAACGCCTGACACACAGCCTTAGGCACACGATGAGCACCTTTTGCATGATCAACAGGACCGAAACAGGCCTATCCGAGGCACTACACGAGCTTGAGGGCTTGAAGACGGAGGCAACGACCTTGAGCACACAGAAAGCCCAGGACAGCGAAGTCGCAGCCCTCGCCCGCCTGCAATCGCAGATTCAGCTGGCACAGGAAATGGTCAAAGCCATGCGCAAGCGGACCGAAAGCCTGGGTTCGCACTATCGAGCGGACTAAGCCGAGCACCCCTCCAGAGCAGAACACAACTTCTCGATATTAATGGGTCCCGTGAGCTCAAAGCGACACAGGGCCCATTCGTGTCCGCGCGGCCAAATATACTCATTCTGAATACGGAGTCGACATAGTCCACGTAGACAAACGAACAGAAAGGAAGAGATATGGACAGCAGGGATATCGAGAAATGGCGTGTCGAACTTGACAGCTACGCCCATGTAGAAGACGGCGTTGAGTATTGGCTCGCACGCGATTTAATGGAACCCCTCGGATACACCCAATGGCGTAATTTTGAGACTGCAGTTAAGAGATCCATGGCATCGTGTGACACCAATAAAATGCCTGTTGCCGCCCATTTTGCTGAGGCCAGCAAAATGGTAGATGCCGGCATCGCCAAACGAGCCGTAAAAGACTACAAGCTGACGCGCTACGCATGCTATTTAATCGCCCAAAACGGAGACCCAAACAAGCCCGAAATCGCACTCGCACAGGCGTACTTCGCCGTGCAGACACGCCGTCAGGAGCTCATAGAGCAGCGCTTCGCAGAGATTCAGCGCTTGCAGGCGCGCCACTCGCTATCCGATTCAGAGAAACAGCTCTCGGGTATTGCGTTCAAACGCGGCGTGGACTCCAAAGGATTCGCGATCATCAAGTCGAAGGGCGATGAGGCGTTATTCGGCGGCAGAAGCACGGCGGAAATGAAGCAGCAGCTCGGCGTACCCAAGAGAGCGGCATTGGCGGACAGGTTAGCCGATGTCCTCATCAAAGCAAAGGACCTTACGAACTCGATGACGGCCTTCAACGCCGAGGAACACGACCTGTACGGCCTGGACCAGATCAAGCAAGAGCACGTCGAGAACAACACAAGCGTGCGTGGCAGCCTCATCGACCGCGGAATTGTCCCCGAGAACCTACCGCCTGCCGAGGATACAAAAAAGCTCGAGCGTCGCGTGAAGGCAGACGAGAAGAAACTCAAGGAGGGTACTGACGGTTTTACCGATCCCCAGGGTAGGCTCGATCTGTGAAAGCGGCTGTGCCCTTTCGGGTTCGACCCCATGCGAGGTCAACAAAAAACGACCAGCCTGAGCCAGTCGCTTTAACAATCTTTGGGTGGGCTGTCAGGGGGTCAGCCTGCTGCGCAGGCGGTCGCTGCGGCGCTTTGCGCCTTGCGCGCTGCGCTGGCAAATGCTTACGCATTTCCTCAGCTCCGCGCCCCGACGGGTTCGACCCCATGCGTGGTCAACAAAAAAGCGACCAGCCTGAGCCAGTCGCTTTAACAATCTTTGGGTGGGCCGTCAGGGGGTCGAACCCTGGACCTTGGGATTAAGAGTCCCCTGCTCTACCAACTGAGCTAACGACCCGATATCAACACGAAGCAAGAACTGGGGTGGGTAAAGGGACTCGAACCCTCGACCTACGGGACCACAACCCGTCGCTCTAGCCAACTGAGCTACACCCACCGTGTCCTGTGCGCTTCGCGCTCGACTATTATTGCAAGGAACGCCACGCGATGCAAGCCCCAATTTTCGAGAATTTTGAAAAGAGTTTTTCGAGCGCGTTTCGAGCAATTCCCACCGGTTCCATAGGAGTAAACTTGCCCCACTGCAAATCCTCGAAAGGACCGGCATGAAAGAACTCTCCAACCGCACGGCAACATTTACCGATTCGGTCATCCGCCGCATGACACGCATCTCCAATAAGTATGGCGCCGTCAATCTCTCGCAGGGCTTCCCCGACTTCGATCCCCCGGCGCAGCTGCTCAACAGCCTCAGCGCCATCGCCAGCGACCCCAAGCCGCTCTATCACCAGTACTCCATCACCTGGGGCTCCCAGGCCATGCGTGAGGCGCTTGCCGCCAAGCAGGAGCACTTTATGGGCATGCCGGTGAACCCCAACGAGAATATCGTAGTCACCTGCGGCTCCACCGAGGCCATGATGGCCGCCATGATGACGGTCACGAACCCCGGCGACAAGGTCGTCATCTTCTCGCCATTCTACGAGAACTACGGCGCCGACACGATCCTTTCGGGCGCCGAGCCCATCTACGTGCCGCTCAACCCGCCCACATTCGACTTTGACCGTGAGGTGCTCGAGGCGGCCTTCCGCGACAACGACCCCAAGGCCATCGTCCTGTGCAACCCTTCCAACCCCTGCGGCAAGGTCTTTACGCGCGAGGAGCTCACCTTTATCGCCGACCTCTGCAAAAAGTACGACGCCTACTGCATCACCGACGAGGTATACGAGCACATCGTCTACGCGCCCCACGAGCACGTCTATATGGCCACGCTGCCCGGCATGTTCGAACGAACCATCAGTTGCAGCTCGCTGTCCAAGACGTACTCCATCACCGGCTGGCGCCTGGGCTACACCATCGCCCCTGCCGAGATCACCGAGCGCATCAAGAAGGTCCACGACTTCCTCACCGTGGGTGCCGCCGCTCCCCTGCAGGAAGCCGTCGTCACCGCCCTCAACTTCAACGACAGCTATTACGATGAGGTCCTTGACCTCTATACCGCCAAACGCGACCTGTTCTGCCAGGGACTCGACAGCATCGGTCTTGAGCATAACGTGCCGCAGGGCGCCTATTACGTGATGATGGATATCTCGGAGTTTGGCTATGACAGCGACCTCGAATTCTGCGAGGACCTCGCGTCTAAAGTGGGTGTGGGCGCCGTGCCCGGCTCGAGCTTCTTCCGCGAGCCCGTCAACCATCTGATCCGCTTCCACTTTGCCAAGCGAGACGAAACGCTCAACGCCGCGCTGGAGAACCTCAAGTCGCTACGTGATAAAATCAAGCCGCGCGGGTAAGGACGGCCCGGCAACTAAAGCAACCAAAGAAGCCCCTCATCGCCCGCCGCGTTGAAGGGCTTCTTTTTATAGCGCTTTCTTAACTTGTTTAGAGCGCTATACTTTAGTCACGGAGCAACTCGTCCAAAAGGGAGGAATACCATGGCAGAACAACAGCTTATCGGAGCGCTCGAGGCCGGCGGCACCAAGATGGTGTGCGCCACGGGCTATGCGGACGGTACGGTCCTGGAGCGCGAGCAGATCGCGACCACGACCCCGCAGGAGACCGTCGAGGCCGTCAACGCATGGTTTGCAGACAAGGGCATCGCCGCCCTGGGCATCGGCGCCTTTGGCCCCACCGCGGTCAACCCTGCCTCGCCCCAGTACGGCAAGATCTTGGAGACGCCCAAGACCGCATGGCGTTACTTTGACCTGCTGGGCACCATCCAAAACGAGCTCAAGGTCCCCTGCGGCTACGACACCGACGTCAACGTCGCCTGCCTGGGCGAGGTCACCTTTGGTTGCGCCCAGGGCCTCACTGATGTGGTCTACCTGACCATCGGCACCGGCGTGGGCGCCGGTGTGCTCTCGGGCGGCCAGCTCGTGCACGGCATGATGCATCCCGAGGCTGGCCACATCCTGGTCACGCGCGACCCGCGCGACACCATCGGCGAGCATAGCGCCTGCCCCTTCCACGACAACTGCCTCGAGGGCCTCATCGCAGGTCCCGGCGTCAAAAAGCGCTGGGATGGCAAGAGCGCCGGAGACATGGCCGATGACCCGGAGGCCATGGACCTGCTCGCCGGCTATCTGGCACAGGCACTCATGACCTACACGCTGTGCTACGCGCCGCAAAAGATCATCATCGGTGGCGGCGTGGCCGACCACACCCCCATCGTGCCGCTCGCACGCAAAAAGTGTGCCGAAATGCTCAACGGCTATATCGTCACGCCCGAGGTCAACGACATCGATAACTACATCGTCAACAACAGCCTCGAGGGCAAGCAGGGCATTATGGGCTGCCTTGCCCTGGGCGCGCAGGCGCTTCAGTAACAGACGCACCCACAGGGCGTGGCGCGCCCGGCAAATCCAACCTACGGAACGACGCCACCACGCCCCATATAAGCCTCAAATATAAAAGGCCGCCTAGGACCAAACATTCGTCCTAGGCGGCCTTTTTGGCACATATGAGCGATCGTAGTAGATATCGGAGCACAACGCCCGTTGCCGCTCCACAGCAGTCGATCATCACATCGGTGATCATGCCGGCGCGTCCCGGCACAAAGAGCTGAATCGTCTCGTCGATCGAAGGAATCAGCAGCAGGAACACCGCCGTGGGCAACAGCACGTCAAAGGTGCGCCGGCCCTCAAAATCAAAGGCGTGCGTTGCCAGGATGCCGAGCACCATATACTCGGTAAAATGCGCGCACTTGCGAACAACAAAGTTGGTCACCCATTCATATGGAAGTCCCACGCCGTGCAGGAAACCGCGGATAGCTTCCATGACCGTTAGGCTCAGCGAGCCCGACCCCGAGCCGGGAACCAGCGAATTGCCCCAGATCAAGAGCGCCATCAGGCAGGTTACAACCGCCCATTTTCGATTGATCTTAACCATGCAGAAGTTATGCCTCCGCGCGGAGCGGCGCGAAGCTGGCGGTACCGCCCTCGATAACGCTCAGATAGGCACGGCCCGTACGCTTGGCGGTTGAGGACTGCAGGCGCTCGATCTCTTCCTCGAGGATCTGATTGACGCGCTCGTGACGACGGTTTTCCATAATGCCGGCGGCAATAGCCTCGGCCCGCTCGATGCTCTCGCGCGAGATACGGGCAGTATCCTCGGGGAACACAGCACTGTGACGGCCGACATAGGCGGGGGCAGCAGACTGAGGGGCAGCGACGGGAGCGGGGGCTGCAACAGGAGCAGGCTCGTCAATCTCATCCAGAATCGCGGTGGCGGCGGCCCACATGTCCTCGTGGCCCGAGTAATCGGCCATGGGAACATCAACCTCGAGCGAGGCGTCCGGAAGGTCACCGGTGTCGATGCGATCTTGGGCATCAATCGATGCGGTGATGGCCGCAGGCTCATCGAGGTCATCGAGATCGATGTCCACGGCACCGGAGATGATAGGCATGCTGGCGAGGTTTGCATTGTACGGCGCAGCCTCAGCCGCCTGCTGCTGGGCAGGAGCGCCCCAAAGCGAGCTTTCGGCGGCGCGGCGGGCGGCAACGGCCTCCTCGTCCGCGGCCATGGCTTCATCAACGTACGAATTGTCGGCAGAAGCGTTCGCGTCCGCCGTGGTAGCGTTGTAGGCGTTATTGGCTGCCGCGTTGGCAACGAGTGCCACGAAAGCCGCCGTGCTGCCCGCAGGGGCGGCCTGGGAACCAGACACGGCGCGTGCCGCGGCGGCGATGTCGTCGCGATTGAAGGAGCCGGTCTGCCCGCCGTTGGTGAGCTCGTCGATGGCGACTTGATAGACGTCGCGCGAGTGTGCAGGGTCGCAGCTCACCGGCGAATCGTCGTCGAGCATACTGTCGATCATGGACCAAGCCTCGGCCTCGTCCATAGCATCTGCGGCTCGAGCGATGGTAGGGACACCATCATCGGCATGACGGCGCTGGAACGCACCAGTCAGGCCGGAAAGGAATGCCGAGGTAGACTGCTCCGCCTGAGCCTGAGAAGCGGAAGCCACAGCGTAAGGAGTCGCATCCTGCTGCTGAGCTGGAATCGAGGCGGTCTTGAACTCACTTTGATGCTGATTGAGATTGGCGGCACCGCCCATGGCATCGGGCTGGAACAGACGCTCTTCACGCTGCGCACGATACTCGGAGATACCCAGCGAGGCGGCATAGATACCCACGCCCGCCACCGCGCCCACGGCGAAGGGAACCGCACCCGCCACGACCGTCTCGTTCACAGACGAAAACGGCAGCGTCGCGGCATACATAACCACGGGAGCGGCAAGGCCGATCCCGCACGAAAGTCCGGCAAGGACTGCTCGTTGTGTTGCATCAGAAGAAGCCATGAGCTCTCCCCATCTTCCAGCACCCAAATCGCATCATTCAGTTGGCTGCGCGAGAGAAGATGAAGCGGGGCTATGCCCCAAAGCAACGGTATATGGTTCGTTTCATCTGCGTTTTCCGTCGCGAAGCTTAAAAGCTATTATGCGAAACCGCCCCGTCGATTGCAAGCGACGATGTCGGATTGAAACGGGAAACCTGCTGCTCGTCGGTCTTATGGTTAAAAATAAGCGCGGAGCGACGATATGAAAAAGGGCCGAGGCTCAAAGCCCCGACCCTTTATCGAATTGATGACTATCGCTGCGCGTGGATGACAACCTAGAACGTCTGCTCGTAGTCACTGTGCTTTTTGGCCGAACGCACCAGGAACTCTTGGTTGGTGTTGGTGCCCTTAAGACCCTTGATAAACGATGCGGCTGCGCGCTCGGTGTTGTTCATGCCGGCAAGAATGCGACGCAGGCCAAAAACAAACGGACGCATCTGCTCGTCGACCAACAGGTCCTCGTTACGCGTACCGGAGGCAACGGGGTCGATAGCCGGGAAGATGCGACGATCGGCCAGGTCGCGGTCGAGCTTAAGTTCCATGTTGCCGGTGCCCTTGAACTCCTCAAAGATGACCTCGTCCATCTTGGAGCCGGTGTCGATGAGGGCAGAGGCCAGGATGGTGAGCGAGCCACCGTTCTCGATATTGCGGGCTGCGCCCAGGAAGCGCTTGGGCGGATACAGGGCCGCCGAATCGACGCCGCCCGAAAGGATGCGGCCCGAGGCGGGCGCCGCCAAGTTGTAGGCGCGGGCAAGACGCGTGATGGAGTCGAGCACCACCACGACATCGCCGCCCAGCTCCACGATGCGCTTGGCGCGCTCGATGACGAGCTCTGCCACGCGAGTGTGGTTGTCGGCGGGCATATCGAAGGTCGAGGCCACAACCTCGCCCTTGATGGAACGCTGCATATCGGTGACCTCTTCGGGGCGCTCGTCGACGAGCAGGCAGATGAGGTGCACCTCGGGGTTGTTAATCGAGATAGACTGGCAGATCTTCTTGAGGATCGTGGTCTTGCCGGCCTTGGGCGGGGACACGATCAGGCCACGCTGACCCTTGCCGATCGGCGACACGATGTCGATGGCGCGACCGGTAATGGAGTCCTTGCCGTGCTCCATGCGCAGCGGCTCGCTGGGATAGACCGGGGTGAGGTCGCCGAACTTGGGACGGTTGCGAATCTGCTCGGGGTCCAGACCGTTGACGGTCGTGATTTTGGCGAGGCCGGCGCGCTTGTCGCCGCCGCGCGAAGGACGAAGCGAGCCCTCGATGACATCGCCCGTGCGCAGACGCGCGGAGCGGATGAGGTAGGCAGGGACGAAGGCGTCGTCGTTGGACTTCATGTAACCGTGGGCATGGATGATACCGGAGCTGTCCGGACGAATCTGCAGGATACCCTTGATATCGCGGAAGCCCTCGGCCTTCGCGGCAGTGGTGTAGATCTCCTCGACGAGCTCGGCCTTCTTCTTGCCGGTCGTCTCGATCTCGAACTCCTTGGCCTTCTCGCGCAGCTCGGCGACCTTCATGGCCGCGAGCTCCTCGCGCGAAAGCGTGGGCTCGGTGGGGGCGGCATTACGCTCCTTGTTGCGCTGCTTGCGATCGCGCTGACGGTTGCGACGATCGTTATTACGGTCGTCCTTGCGCTCGTTGCGCTCGTCGTTGCGCTTGTGCTGGCGACGGTTGGGGCGAGCGCCGTCTTCGCCCTCAGCGGGCGCGGCGCCATCGTTTGCGGCGGCGTCGGCATTGGCCGCAGCGGCGTCATTGGCCTCGGCGCCGGAATCGATCTGTGCTGCGGCATCAGCCTGCTGCTCGGACGCCTTGGCCTTAGCGGACTTCTTACGACCGCGCTTGGGCTTCTCGGACGCAGACTGTTCGACGTCTTGGGGCCCGGCGGCATCAGTCGATGCATCGGCGGTCGTCTCGGCGGAATCCTCGGACGCACCCTTCTTGGCAGTCTTGGCCTTGGACGTGCGCTTAGCAGCAGTACGATGGCTGCGACCAGGACGGACGTCGGCGGGCTCGACATCGGCGGGAGCGGCCTCGGAAGTCGTAGCATCCTGGACGGGCGCGTCGGCGGCGGTTGCAGACTCGGCGGTCGCCGCAGCATCCCGAGCGGCTGCAGCTGCGGCTGCGGCCTTCTCTGCCTCGACGAAGGCCTTGGGCTTGCGACCGCGACGGTGCGGGCGCAAAGCCGGATCGACAACGGGAACTTCGCTGGCCTCGACAGGCGCAGCGGGCTCAACAGGCGATGTGCCCTCCCCTGCCGCGGAACGGACCGAAGCCTCAGTGAGCTCGGGGGTTACCTGATCGGCAACCTGCTCGGCCTTAGCAGCCGTGCGACGGCGTGTGCGCGGTGCCGGCTTCTCGGTCGGCTGGTCGGCGGCAGGCGTCTCGGTGGCGGCAGGCGTCTCGGGCACAGACGGAGCTGCAAGCTCGGTCAGAGCCGCGGCCTCACGCTCGGCAGCACGACGGCGGGCGCGCACCACCTGAGCCTCGCTAATCTGCGCCAACGCACGTGCCTGCGCGACCTCATCGGAAATCGGCGCCGAGGAGTCAGCTACAACGGTGCGCTTGGCACGCGTCGTGCGCGTGGTACGGCGCTTGGGCTTGGTGGCTTCCTCGCCGTCAGCGGCAGGCTTGGCCGTGCGGCGCGTGCGCTTGGGCTTTGCCGGAGCAGCCTCCTCACCAGTTGCAGGCACGGCCTTCCCAGCCGTTGCAGGCGTAGGCGTCGAAGCAGCCTTAGGCGTCTCAGGAGCCGAGGCTTGCGCGGGCGCCGCGACCTGGTCCGACGCAACCGGTGCAGCGGGAGCGGCTTGCGTCGTCGTTATTTCGTTTTCTTGCTGTTGATCAGACACAGTGTTTGCTCAACTTTCTTTTCAAGCCCTGTGATCACATGCTCCCTGCATAAACCTTCAGGGCGGCTAAACAGTCTAGTTCCGTTCAAAACGACGGACATCATTGATCTGTATCGAGATGATTGCGTCATATACGCAGCGTTAGTGTAACACAACCGCAACCACCTGCAACTTAGTCATTGGGAACGCTCTTAAACGACTAGTCAAAAGGGGCGCTCTTTGGTTTAACACCCACAAATCTGACTGCCTCCGCCAAAACTATGGCGGTTTACTACGATGAATCGCTCAACCGCGACCACTCCGAAACTTGTTGAACTAAAACCGCAGGTAGATGCCTTGCACTTTTTTGCGAAAAGCCGGCGTGGTTGGAATTTCTCATTTCATCGTAGTAAACCGGCATAGTTTCGTATTTCCAGCAGTTCCAAATTCGTCAATACGTCGGCGTTTGCAAAAAGCCCGACCTCCGTGGGAGATCGGGCTTTCAAGGCTCAGTTAAACCAAACTTGCGCGGTCAAATGACTCGCAGATTACATCTGCTCGGGAGCGGAGACACCAACAAGGGTGAGCACCAGGGCGAGCGTCACGCGGACGGCGTCGCAAGCGGCCAGACGGGCGCGCGAAAGCTCGGAGTCGACGGGACGGCCCTCGCTCGGCAGAACCTGGCAGGCAGCGTAGAAGCTGTGGAAGTCGCCGGCGAGTTCCTCGGCAAAGTGCGTCAGACGGAACGGGGCGCGGTCGCGAGCGCAGCTGGCAATCAGGTCGGTGAGCTCGTTGAGCTTGCGCGAAAGGGCGAGCTCGGTCGGGTCGGTCAGCAGCGAGTAATCGACGTTCTCACCGATGGCCTTGGCGGCAACGGCCTTCATGCCCATCTCGTCAGCCTGCTCGGGCGTAACGTCAGCGGCACGGCGCAGGATGGAGCACACGCGGGCGTGAGCGTACTGCACGTAGTACACCGGGTTGGAGTTGTCGCGCTTCTTAACGGCCTCAATATCGAAGTCGACCATCTGGTTGGAGCTCTTGGAGATGAGCGTGTAGCGAGCGGCATCGGAGCCGACCTCGTCGACGAGCTCCTGCAGGGTCACCATGGTGCCCTTGCGCTTGGACATACGGACGGGCTTGCCGTTACGCAGCAGGTTGACGAGCTGGCCCAGCAGAACCTCAAACTTGCCGGGATAGCCAAGGGCGTCGCAGACGCAGCGGACGCGCTCGATGTAGCCGTGGTGGTCGGCACCCCAGATGTCGATGACGTGGTCGACGCGCTGGAACTTATCCCAGTGATAGGCAACGTCGGAGGCGAAGTAGGTGTACTCGCCGTCGGACTTGATCAGGACGCGGTCCTTGTCATCGCCCAGGTCGGTGGAGCGGAACCACAGGGCGCCGTCCTTGGTGTAGAGGTAGCCCATCTTGTCGAGCTTCTCAAAAGCGCGGTCGACGGCGGAGGTGCCGGCGGTCTCGCCCTCGGTGTCCTTCACATACAGCGAGCGCTCGGAGAACCAACGATCGAAGTCGCAATTGACTGCGTGGCAGAGGTCGCGCATGTTGTCGACCATCTTTACATAGCCGCGCTCGCGGAAGCTCTCCATGCGCTTCTGCGGATCGGCGTTGACCCACTTATCGCCGTCGGTGCGCCAGAACTCGGCGGCCTCGTCGATGATGTAGTCGCCGCCGTAGGAGTCCTTGCCCAGAGTCTCGGCAAAGTTGTCCTGGTACGGATGAGTCTCGGGATGCTCGTCATTCTCGTCGGCAACGAAGGCGTCGCGGTCGGCGATCAGCAGCTTGTGAGCCTCGTCGATATCCACGCCCTGCTTGGCGATGATGTCGGCAAGCTGCATATAGCGCGTGCTGATGGAGTTGCCGAAGGTGTTCATCTGAGAGCCGTGGTCGTTGATGTAGAACTCACGCTGGATGTCGTAACCGGCGTGGTCCATAACACGGCAGAGTGAGTCGCCCAGCGCGGCCCAGCGGCCGTGGCCGATGTGCATGGGGCCGACGGGGTTAGCGGAAACGAACTCGACCTGGGTCTTCAGGCCACCACCGACGTTGGACTTAGCGAAGTCCATACCCTTCTCGCGAGCCTCGCCAAAGATGGCATTCTTGACGGCAACGGAGAGGTAGAAGTTGATGAAGCCGGGGCCTGCGATCTCGACCTTCTCGATCGCGGGGTCCTCGGGCATATGGGCAACGATGGCCTCGGCGATCTTGCGCGGGGCGCAGTGAGCCAGCTTAGCGGACTTCAGGGCCATGGTGGAGGTCCACTCGCCATGAGAAGTGTCAGCCGGTCGCTCGATGGCGCAATCGTCAAGTTCAAATGCGGAAAGGTCGCCGGCCTCCTGGGCCGCAGCAAGCGCAGCGCGTACCAGCTCTTCAATCTTCTCGGGCATAGATCCTCCTTGTGTTAAAGCCCCCGAGCTCTTGGTCACTCGTAGGGCAAAAGCCAGAGTTTGTAGCACTCTATCACAAGCGGTAACTACTGTCGTAGGGTAAAGTCAATCGATATTGCATATGCACAAAATTGACTACAGCTGGCGCAGGGTCACTCAAAGATGGCGGTCTGCCTGCTGATTGTGCATCCGCTGAAAATGCATAAACATGTGCATAAGCCGTTCGGAGTATCGAATACTCTTACCTATCGGAGTTGTGTGCTTTTCCTGCATAAAGTGATGGTTTGCGCACGTCAGCGTGGTATTCTTAACATACGTAAATTCGTATAAGTTGGAGGTAGCATGTTCTCAATCGGTCAACACGTCATTCATCCGGGTCAGGGAGTCTGCACCGTCGTCGGCTTTAGGGACGACACGCCGCAGCCCATGTTGTTGCTCGAGACCAAGCAGGGACATGCGCAGACGATTCTCATGTACCCCGTGGCGCAGGCCGACCGTCTGCATGCCGCCATCTCCCAGCAAGATGCAGAGCACCTGTTGAGCCACTACGACGAGCTGGAGTGCGACACCTTTACCGAGCGCAACAGCTCGCTCGAGGAGACGCACTTTAAGCAGCAGCTTAAGCTGGGTGCGCCCGAGACGGTCCGCGTGGCAAAAACCATGATGCACCGTATTCGCCAGGCCGAGGAAGCAGATAAAAAGCCCAGCTCTTACTACATGCGCGTACTCAAGAAAGCCAAGCGCCGCTCCATCGAGGAGTTCGCCGTGGCCCTGGGCGTCACCGAGGAGGACGCCGAAGCCCGCCTAGCCCAAGCCGCCCTCAACTAACCCATCCGCACCAAAAACCACCACAAAGGGGACAGGCACCTTTGTGGTGGTTTTCTTGTTCTAGTAGTATTCATTCTTATCGATACCCACGAGCACAAGGAGTCCATTATGGCAGAGCCGCTTACCGCCGGAATCACCCGCGACCGCGCGTTCGAACTGCTCAACGAGCACAACAAGGACCCGTTCCACATCACCCATGGCGAGACGGTCGAGGGCACTATGCGCTACTTTGCGCGCGAGTTCGACCCCGAGAACGAGGAGTTTTGGGGCATCGTCGGCCTGCTGCACGACTTGGATTGGGAGGAGCATGAGGACGACCCCATGAACCACACCATCTATGCTGCCGAGATTCTTGAGGGCGAAGGTGCGTCTCCCGAGCTTATCCGTGCCATCCAGACGCACACGTCCGATTTCAACTCTTCGCTGCCCAAGCCCGAGCTGCAGATGGAAAAGATCCTGTTTGCCTGCGATGAGCTCACCGGTCTGATCGGCGCCGCCGTCATCATGCGCCCGAGCAAGAGCGTCATGGACTTTACGACCAAGTCGCTCAAGAAGAAGTTCAAGGACAAGCGCTTTGCCGCTGGCTGCTCGCGCGATGTAATTTCGCAGGGTGCCGAGATGCTGGGCTGGGAGCTTCCCGAGCTCTTCGACCGCACCATCGCAGCCATGCAGTCCTTCGCCCCCGACCGCGACACCTTCCAGGCCTAACCACTCACGCCACCTAAAACCACCACAAAGGGGACAGGCACCTTTGTGGTGGTTTTCGTTTACGAGGGGCTTAGGGACGGACCTGGCCGGTGCCGCGGAGCTTGTATTTGTAGGTGGTGAGGGCCTCGGCGGCAAAGGGGCCGCGGGCGTGGAGCTTTTGGGTCGAGATGCCGATCTCGGCACCCAGCCCAAACTCGCCGCCGTCAGTGAAGCGCGTGCTGGCGTTGGCATACACGGCCGAGGCATCGACCGCATCCAGGAAGCGCTCGCAGGCATCCTCGTCCTCGGCAACGATGGCTTCGGAGTGCATGGTGCCGTAGCGGTTGATGTGTGCGATGGCCTCGTCCTCGTTCGCCACGACCTTCACGCTCATCTCAAGCGCCAGGTACTCACGGCCCCAGTCCTCCTCAGTCGCGGCCACGTAGTCGTCGCCCTCGGCAAGCCCAGCGTCGGCACATGCAGCGCACGTGGCCTCGTCGCCGTGAATCAGCACGCCGTGGTCGTGCAGCACGGCAACGACTGCGGGCAGGAAGCGATCAGCAACGGCACGGTCGACCAGCAGCGACTCGGCGGCATTGCACACGCCCACGCGTTGGGTCTTGGCATTGACGATAATGTTGAGCGCCTTGTCAAAGTCGGCGGATTCATGCACGTAGATATGGCAGTTGCCCGTGCCTGTCTCGATCACCGGCACAAGCGACTCGCGCACGCAGCGCTGAATCAGGCCCGCACCGCCACGCGGAATGAGCACGTCGACGATGCCGCGGAGCTTCATGAGCTCACCGGTGGCCTCGCGGTCGGTGGACTCGATCATCGAGATAGCCTCGCGCGGGAAACCCTTGGCCTCGAGCGCATCGGCCAGCAACTCGGAAATCATGGCGCACGAGTGATAGGCCAGCGAACCGCCGCGCAGAATGCAGGCGTTGCCGGTGCGGATGCAGATACCCGCGGCGTCGGCCGTCACGTTGGGGCGCGCCTCGTAGACCATGGCGACCAGACCCAGCGGCACGCTCACGCGGGTGAGGTCCACGCCGCTTGCAAGCACGCGGTGGTCGAGCACGCGGCCGACAGGATCGGGCAGCTCGGCAAGCTTCTCCAGGCCGGCGGCCATGCCCTCAACGCGCTCGGGCGTCAGCAACAGGCGATCGAGGAGCCCCGCCGAGGTCCCCGCATCGCGCGCGGCGGACATATCGAGCTCGTTGGCGGCAACGATGGAATCGACACCGTCGCGCAGCGCTGCGGCCATGGCGCACACGGCCTCCTGACGCTGCTCATCGCTCGCCGTGGCAAGCGAGGTCGACGCTGCCTTGGCGGCAACGGCGAGATCGTGGACATACGTGGCTATATCGACCGACATGGGCGGCCCTTTCTCTTAGTAGTTTGCCCACCATGGTAGCCGATTTGTGCATGCCCTCGCGCGCGGCGGTAGAATTGGTCAACCCGAAACACCGCAACGAACGGAAGTACCGCATGGCCCTCATCACTTCGTACCACGTCCCCGGCCTTTACGTCGAGGACCACAGCATCGACGTCCCCCTTGACTGGCGCGGCCTGGAGCCGATGCTCCTGGCCGTCGGCAGCACCATGCGCCGCGGCGCCATGCCGGCGCCCATCGCCGGCGCGCCCGAGAGCATCAAACTCTTTTACCGCGTGGTTTGCGCGCCCGACCGCATCAACGACGATCTGCCGCTGCTCCTGTTTTTGCAGGGCGGCCCCGGTGGCGAGAGCCCGCGTCCGCTGTCGCCCACGAGCGACGGTTGGATTGAGGAAGCCGTCAAGCACTTCCGCGTGGTCCTTCCCGACCAGCGCGGCACCGGGCGCAGCAGCTGTGTAGACGGGCGTACGATCGCGGCTCTGGGCGAACGCGCGACGGCGGCCGGCTCCGATGCCGCACGCTCGCAGGCGGACTTCCTCAAGCGCCACCTCGCCAGCTCCATCGTGCGCGATTTTGAGTACCTGCGCCTCGTGGGCTTTGGCGGCAAGCCGTGGGCCACGCTCGGCCAGAGCTACGGCGGCTTTTTGACGCTGAGTTACCTGTCGCTCTTCCCCGAGGGCGTGGCGGCGAGCTTTACCTGCGGTGGCATCCCCCACATCCCGGCGAGCGCCAGCGAGGTCTACACGCACACCTTCCCGCGCATGGCAGCCAAGACTCAGCAGTATTATGACCGCTACCCCGCAGACGTTGAGCGGGTGGCAGCCCTGGCCGATGCTATCGAGGAGCAAAAGCCCGTGCTGCCAGACGGCTCGCCGATGACGGTCGAGCGCCTGCAGCTCATGGGCAGCGACTTTGGCATGAAGCCGAGCTTTGAGCGCATGCACTGGATTATCGACCATGCGTTTGTTGATGGCGACGGCACGCTGAGCTGCGGTGCCTCAGTATCCGATAGCTTTTTGATGCGCGCTTTCGAGCGCACCAACACGCGCACGAATCCGCTGTACTGGACGCTGCAGGAGTTCATATACGCCGACGGCGACACTATGCCCATTGGCTGGGCCGCGGCTGAAGAGAAGGCGCACCGCGCCGAGTTCGACACGCTCGCACGCCCGCTCATGTTTACCGGCGAGGCCATGTTCCCGTGGATGTTTGAGCAGATGCCCGAGCTCAAGCCCTTCAAGCCCGCCATGGACCTGCTGATGGAAGACACCAGCTGGGACAAGATCTACGACCCGCAGCGCCTGGCCTGCAACGAAGTTCCGCTCCAGGCCGCGGTGTATTTCGACGACATGTACGTGGATTCGGGCCTGCAGCTCGATACGCTCAGCCGCGTGGGCAACTCGCATGCCTGGGTGACCAACGAGTTCGAGCACGACGGCCTGCACGGCGGCGTGGTGTTCAAGCACCTCTTCGACGAAGTACTCAACCGCGGAGACCTGCGCCGGATCTTCTAACAAAGGAGTGTCCCCACCTGCCGGCACAAAAGGAACGTCCCCAAGTGCCGGCACGAGAAAGACAGCACTGCGGGAAACGATCCGCAGTGCTGTCTTTCTTTATGCAAATACGATCAAGTTATCCCTGTGTATCGCCGGCTTCTCGGCCAGGTTAGCGAGCAGGCGGTTGCCGGCAATCTGGTCTTGGCGGCGTCCGGCTGCAAGCTCCAGCACGTCCGAATCGGCCTCGGCGATACCGCGGGCGACAACCATGCCGCTCGGGTCGCACACGTCGAGCACATCGCCCTCGGCAAACGCGCCATCGACCTCGCGAATACCCACCGCAAGCAAGGAAGAACCACGGCTGACCAGCGCCTTCGCAGCACCGTCGTCAACCGTCACCGAGCCATGCGCCTTGTCGCCCAGTGCGATCCACAGCTTGCGGGGCGCAATATCCAGGCGCTCCGCTGGCGGATCGAACAGCGTACCCACGCTCTCGCCGCGGGCCAAGCGCACGAGCGCATCGGGCTCCTCGCCCGAGCAGATCACGCTCTGAATGCCCGCCGTCATCAGAATGCGGCTCGCGCGAATCTTGGTGATCATGCCGCCCGTACCCACCGATGTGGAAGAATCGCCCGCCGAGGCGATAATCTTGGCATCGATCTTATGCACGACCGGAACGAACTCGGCCGTGGGGTCCTCATGGGGGTTGGCGGTATAGAGCCCATCGATGTCCGAGAGCGTCACGCACAGATCGGCAGAGACCAGGCAGCTCACAAGCGCCGCCAGCGTGTCGTTGTCGCCAAACTTGATCTCGTCGACGGTAACGGTATCGTTCTCGTTGACAACAGGCACCACGCCAAGCTCCACCAGGCGCAGCAGGGCGTCGCGTGCGTGCAGGTAGGACGTGCGGCGGGCCGTATCGTGGCGCGTGAGTAGCACGAGCGAGGTGAGCAGATCCCGTGCATGGAACTCCTCGTCGTAGGCCGACGAGATGATGCACTGACCGGCCGAGGCGCAGGCCTGCAGGCTCGGAAGGTCACCGACCGGCTTGCGGTCGAAGCCCAGCACGGGATAGCCGCAGGCGATAGCGCCCGAGCTCACCACGACCAGGCGCCAGCCGAGTTTGCGCAGGGCTGCGGCCTGGTCGGCAAGCCCGCCGATAAAGTCGCGGTTGACCTTGCCGTCGGCGCCCACCACCGTGGACGAACCGATCTTTACCACCATCGTTTTATAAGAAGTCGTCATGCGTCAAACCAATCGAATGTTGAGTGGGCGGGCGAGAAAATGATCCGTTTTCCTCCGTCCCCAAGGGATCATTTCATTAGTGAGCCCAGGGAAAGGCCGAAGCCGCGGCCATGTTCTTGCGCACGAGCTCGTCGCGCACCTGTGCAAGGCCCTGCTCCATGCCCACCACATAGGTCTGCGGGTACAGGAAGCGTTTGTAGACCGGATCAAGATGGTCCAGTGCCCAGGCGCAACGCTCGCGTGCGTCCTCGATACTCTCGCGCGGGGCAACGGCGCTGCCATCGCGCACGATCGGCACCAGCAACTCGCGATACTCAAGCTCGGAAACGTCGGTCACCAGGGCAGCATCGTTCACGGCCACGAGGGTATTGCCACGCGCGGCGCCCTCCCCCGCCAGATGATCCTCGTCATAGATCATGTCGCAGATCGGGCCGCCAAAGCCGTCGTAATAGCGGCGCACGCGCTGCACGCCCGGGATCGTGCGCTTGTAGGGCTGCTCGGAGAGCTTGACCACCGGCGTCCACGGGTCCGCCTCGCTCGCACGGCGGGCGGAAAGCTTGTACACGCCGCCCAGCGCCGGCTGGTCATAGCAGGTCGCGAGCTTGGTGCCCACGCCAAAGCTATCGATGGGCGCGCCCTGGTCGAGCAGCGACTGAATCGTGTACTCGTCCAGATCGTTGGAAACCGAGATCCCCACATAGGGCAGGCCCTCGGCATCGAAACGACCGCGGACATACTTGGAGAGCTTGGCCAGGTCGCCTGAGTCGATGCGAATAGCCGACAGGCGCTCGCCCGCCGCCTCCATCTCCTTGGCAACCGTAATGGCATGCTCGCAGCCCTCACGCACATCGTAGGTGTCGATGAGCAGCGTGCAGTTCTTGGGGCTCGACTTGGCAAACGCACGGAAGGCCTCGAGCTCGGAATCGAAGCTCCTCACCCAGCTGTGCGCATGCGTGCCAAAGACGGGAATACCGTAGCGGCGACCGGCGAGCACGTTGGACGTAGAGGAACAGCCGGCAACGTAGCTCGCGCGCGCGACGGCCAGGCCGCCATCGGGACCCTGGGCGCGGCGCAGGCCAAACTCGGCCACGGGGCGGCCGTCCGCCGCCAACACCACGCGTGCCGTCTTGGTGGCGACAAGTGTCTGGAAGCCGACAATGTTGAGCAGCGCCGTCTCGAGCAGCTGGCACTCCAGCGCGGGACCGGTGACGCGCACCATGGGCTCGCGCGGAAAGACGAGCTCGCCCTCGGGGACGGCGTCGATATTTACATGCGCACGAAAATCGCGCAGGTAGTCGAGGAATCCAGGCTTGAACATCGCACCGCCGGCCGGGGCCTGGAGCGAGGCGAGGTAGTCGATATCCTCGGGCGTAAAGCGCAGGTTCTCGACCAGCTCGGGCAGCTCGGCGGTGCCGCACATGACGGCGTAGGCGCTACCAAAGGGATGGTCGCGGTAAAACGCGGTAAAACAACCCTGCTCATTGGCCTTGCCGCTCTCCCACAGGCCCTGGGCCATAGTGAGCTCGTACAGATCGGTGAGCATTGCAATGTCGGTGGGATG